>DAOSOK010000023.1 GCA_035373905.1 Candidatus Ozemobacteraceae bacterium
CTGATCCCGGTCGACTCGCTCCGGGAGCGCATCGGCGAACTTCCGAAAGACAGAGAAATCATCGTCTACTGCCAGGTCGCCTTGCGCGGCTACTTCGCCCAGCGCCTCCTGAGCCAGAGAGGTTATAACGCGCGCAATCTGGTCGGCGGCTACAAGACGTGGGCGTTGTATCACGAGGAAGCCCTGCGTGCGTCGCCAGCTCCGAAGCCCATTCAGGAAACGTTCTGCAGCGCCCCTGTCGCCACCCCCACGACCGGCGGTGAAACGTTTGAGCTCGATGCCTGCGGCCTCCAGTGCCCCGGCCCCCTGATGAAAATGCGGGAGCGCGTCGAGCAGTTGAAAGCCGGCCAGTATCTCAAGGTGACGGCCACGGATCCTGGATTCCCGGTCGATGCCGAAGCCTGGTGCCGCCGTTCCGGCAACAAGCTCGTGCAGAAAGGCGGCGAGAAGGGCCGTTACTCCGTCATCATCGAGAAAACCGCGGAAGCCCTTTCCCCGGCAATCGCCTGCGCGACCCCATTCCTGGCGGGAATGCAGGGGAAGAAGCGGCTGACGATGGTCGTCTTCAGCGGCGATCTCGACCGGGCGTATGCCGCGTTCATCATCGCGAACGGCGCCGCGGCGATGGGGATGGAAGTGACACTATTCTTCACCTTCTGGGGCCTCAACATCCTACGCCGCAAAGACGCGCCGGCCGTCGACAAGACCGTGCTCGAATCGATGTTCGGCATGATGATGCCGCGCGGCGCCGAGGCGCTCGGCCTGTCGAAAATGCATTTCGGCGGTGCCGGGACCCTCATGATGAAACACGTAATGGAGCAAAAAAAGGTCGCGCCCCTGCCTGAGCTGATCGCTTCCGCGAAGGCGGCCGGCGTCAGAATGGTCGCTTGCACGATGAGCATGGATGTCATGGGCCTGAAGAAGGCCGAACTCATCGACGGCATCACGGAAGGCGGCGTGGCGGCCTATCTCGATTCCGCGGCCGACTCGACCGTCAACCTGTTCGTCTGAAGCCGGAGAAACTGAAAAAGGCGGGGCACGTTGCTGCCCCGCCTTTTGTTATCTGCCGACCGGGAAGAGCGTGATCACGCGTTCATCCGGCGCAAGACCGAGCTGGCGGTGCAGACGTTCGTCGTCGAACGCGCCGATGATGCCGCATTTCAGGCCGAGCGCCGCCGACATCAGCATGATATTCTGGCCGGCGTGGCCGGCTTCGATCAGGGTATACCGTTCCCCCCGGCTTCCGTATTTTCGGGAAACCCGGTCGACGACCCCGCAGACAGCGATGACGGCGGCACACTCCGCCATCCAGGACTGGGCGTATGCCGCATCGGCGATCGGGCCGCGAAAATCCCCTGCCGCGCCGGGCGATAGCTGGCTTTCGCCCGGTTGATATCGATACAGGCCCGGCGTGAGGGAACCGACGTTCCCCGCAGCAACGACGAGTTCGAGCGGATACAACGCACCGGCTGACGGCGCCGTCCGGAAGCCTTCTGGCGACGTAACCCCCTGGGCGGCCCAGAGGAGGCTGTTGATCTCTTCGAGGGTGATCCGACATCCGGCTGTGAAATCCCTTTTTGTCCTTCGCTGTTTGAGGACGTCCGTCAGGCCGGTCGCCGCCGACGATGCCGGAAGAGGGATGACATCGCTTCGGAAGGTCTGCCGGGGGGCGAAACTCGTGGTTTTGAGCATCGTCATCCAGAGGCCGGTCATCAGAAGACCCCCGGCAAAGGCAACGGCGAAGGCCAGTCGCGTCTTCACCGGCCTGTTCGGCGGCGTCGCCGGGGAACTCCGCAAGTCTTCATCAGATGCGCTTTTCATCCGTTTGATCTCAGTTCCGTTGAACCGTTCGGGAGGGTAACGCCCTTTCAGGGCTCTGCCCCCTGATGTAACCTTCTTTGGTCGCCGATTTCAGGCGATTGTCGCGGCCAACACAGGGGTGACCAACGGTTCGGAACAAGGCAACGTTGCACCCATGCCCGTTTGAAGCCCATTTCATGGCCTTACCCTCCTCTTTTCGGCCTGTCAAGCGTTTGTCAAGAGGGCACAGCAAATATCTTTTCCACCCCACCGCCCCGCATGAACAGCTTATCCCCATGGTTATCCACATTTTCCACCATGGAGGGATGTACACTTTCCTCCCAGTGCCACATGCACCAGACAAGCCTCATTCAAGGTGTTTGCGGGTTGTTTTCATGCCGTTTTTCCGATATTTCCGATCATCGCATGGGTGCACCCGAACCGGACAATACTGATCACTAAGTTGATAATTCCCTTCGCATATTCCCTCTTTTTCCAGGAATAAGCCCCGCAATGGGCATCATTACGGAATTTTCCGAGAAGGCCGCCACACCGGTTTTCCCCAACTTCCGGCTATCGAAGTCGGTCAGTCGGCGCTGCTCTCACCTGGGTCCGTATTTCCGGGCCCTCGCTCCACGCCTATGACGTCTCCCCCGAACGTCGCCAGGGCATCGGCAATGGCAGGCTTCTCCAGCACCTTGTTCCGAGCTTCCTGGTCGAGACGGGCGATCTGCTGGGCATGGTTCGCTCCGGCCGGCTTTGGCTGGGCCTCCCGCTCTTCGGGTTTCGACCGGACGAGAGCCTCCTGGGGATTTTTCACGACGATGCGCGTCCCTGGGCCATACACGGCGGCGAGTAACGGGTCGAGTTGTGCCTGGACTTTGGGATCTCGAAGCCGCTCGATATGAAAACTCGAGTTCGAAACAACCGTGACGACGCCGTTCTTGAAGGATTCGAACGTGGCCTGCTGGAGAAAGGAGCCGTTCACCTTCGAGATTTTCATGAACCGCGCCTGCAGAATCGAAAACAGGTCCGCAGGGGAACCTCCCGGCTCGACGGAGGGGATCGCATCGTATTCATCTGCCGGAGCCTCTGAACGCGGCGGGGGGCCGCCCGCCGCCCGCCGCACGGTTTGTAGCGGAATCGGTTGATTCTCCGGTCTTCCGGCACCGCCGGGAATGGCCCGAAGCCCCGTCGGAGCAGGTCCGGCACCCACTCTGGCGGCCGAACCGGCGACCGGACCAACGCCGGGAGGCAGGCCTCCCCCCATGATACGGCTTTCGACGGCCGCCACCCTTCGTTCCAGGCCTTCGATTCCGGCCGACACTTCCCCCATGCACAGGCGCACCAACTCGATCTCGAGAAGCAGTCTCGGATACGCCGAGTTGCGAAGGCCCCACACGACACGTTCGAGCCGGGCGGCCATAGCCATCAGCAATTCGGCGCCGACGCCGGCGACTTGGACCGAGATATCATGCGCCTGTTCCGCGGGAATTTCGAGAACCGGACCGGCCTTCGGATCGACCTTCAGAACCAGGCATCGTCGCAGGTATTCGAGGAGATCGCGGCCGACCGTCAGCGTCTCGTGTCCCCTGAAGAACAGCTCGTGGAGCTTGTTCAGAAGGTTTCCCGGTTCCCTCGAAAAAATGCACTGAGCCAGTTGTTTCAGGACGGCATGGCCGAGGCGCCGTGTCATTTCGAGAACCATGTCGAGAGTGACGATACCGCCCGACATCGAGCCCGTGATCTGGTCGAGCAGGCTCAGCGCGTCACGGAACCCGCCGGCCGCGCATTCTGCGATGAGGAACAACGCCTCCTGTCCGATCTCGGGAAAATTCTGCGGATCGGCTTCGCGCTCACGAGCCGCGACCTCGGCAAGCCGCTCCACGATCACCTTCCGGGAGATCGCGTGGAAGTCGAAGCACTGGCAGCGCGAAAGGATCGTGGCCGGCACCTTCTGCGGATCGGTCGTCGCCAGGACGAACACGACGCGGGGCGGCGGTTCCTCGAGGGTCTTGAGAAAAGCGTTGAAAGCAGCGCCGGAGAGCATGTGCACTTCGTCGATGATGTAGATCTTGTACTGGCCCTCGACGGGAAGATATTTGACCTTCTCACGCATCTGGCGGATGTCGTCGACGCCATTGTTGCTTGCGGCGTCGATTTCGACGATGTCCATGAACGTCAGTTCCTCGATGCGGCGGCACACGTCGCAGGTCCGGCAGGCGTCCTTCATGCCGGAAGGCAGGGTGACGGGCGCGCGGCAGTTGAGAATTTTTGCCAGCAGGCGCGCGGCAGACGTTTTGCCGGTTCCCCGGGGACCCGAAAACATGTAAGCATGGGAAAGTCTGCCGGTCGAAACGGCCGACTGGAGGGTGCGAACGATGTGTTCCTGCCCCAGGAGCTCCGAAAAAGTCTGGGGACGATATTTCCTGTAAAGGTTCTGGCGGGTGGGCTGAGTGGCCATCGTTGCTCTCCTGACGTCGGGCCGTAACGCAGCGGGACATTCCGCTGCGGACATAATGCACTATTCCGGCCTCTCAGGCAACCCGGAACCGTTCAGCGATCCCCTCTATCCGGATTTACAGATTCGAGTATATCGATGTGAAATCGTGAGATTTATAGGCAAAACATGAAGAAATCAAAAGATAAAAGATGAATTTTCTCAATTTATTCATCCCAGCACCTAAATTTCCAGATACACATTTCGACTGTCCATGTCGATAAATGTGCAGGGAGCGTGTTTGATCGTGGAACCCGCTCTCGAGGGATTACCAGGCAAGGATGCCGACGCGAACGATTCAAGGAGGAATCGAACGATGCTTTTCGCCATCAATCATGGCTCACTCGCACTTTCAACGTATGCGACCCGGACCGCCGCTTCGAGCAGACTCGAAGCCTCGATAGAGAAACTGAGTTCGGGACTGCGGATCAACAAGGCCGCGGACGATGCAGCAGGATCGGCCATCGGTGAGAAACTGAGGCGCCAAGTCAGAGGACTTTCCAAAGCGGTGCAGAACGCCCAGGACGGCATTTCGACCATTCAGGCGGCCGACGGAGCCACCGGCGAGATCCAGGACATTCTCCAGCGCATGCGCGAACTGGCCGGCCAGGCGTGCAACGAAACCCTCACCAGCAACGACCGCCTGGAGCTCCAGGGAGAGATTGTCCGGCTGCGCGGTGACATAAATCGTATATCATATAATACCGAATTCAATACAAAGAAACTTCTCGACGGAAGCCAGGCGGCGCAGATACGCTCTGATTCGGAGCATGTGACGGGCATCGCTTCCGGAGGGCCGGCGGCAAACGGCAGATATGACATCAGCATCGCCATGATCGAAGCCGGTGTCTCCCAGATGCAACGGTCCCAGATTTTCACGATCGCGGAAACCGGCGGCCTGGCTTCCGGATCGACCCAACTGCAGAGCATCTCTCAGTTCTATGATTCCTCGGGTGTGTTTGCCCTCACGACACCCCGGACGCTTCTGCTGAACGGAAACGCAAAGAATGTTCCGATCACGGTCGACGGCACCATGTCCCTCGACCGGCTTGCGGCGACGCTCCAGAACGCGATCGCAAACGAAAGCGGCCTCGGCATGTCCAACTCGAAAGTAGCCCTTGTGAATCCGGCCCAGACGCGAATTGCGGACAAGGGGGGATATCTTCAGATAACTTCGGGCTCGATCGGGGAAAACGGGGACGTGGCGTTTTCCGCCGATCAGGCGCTGATCGATGCGCTGGGATTCAGCATCACGCGGGAATCGAAAAACAATCTCGTCGAGCTCGCTTCCACGGATGCATCGGGAAACGTCACCTCTCGTCAGACATCCGAGGATGTCGCAACCGGCCTGCTGCAGGGAATCGACGTCATGTTTTCCTCCCAGCCGGCGCAGGTGGCTGGTTTCGGAGGTCTAGAAACAGGTCTTGTTCTGACAGGGGCTCTCGATTCAGATTTCTCTATCCGTGTAGGGAGCATGGCCACCCCCAAACTCATCCATGCCCATCAGGGAAACTGGTCGATGGAGGGGTTATCCAGGTATATCAACAGCCAGCTGCAGTCGATCGACGGGATGAAATCGAGCGTCGTCGACGGCGAAATACGGATCACCTACGATCCGCCCGATACCGAGACTTCTTCTCTCATCGAAATCTCCGCCCGTTTCCCCGAGCAAAACGCGATCGGCATTCCCACAGGAACATTCAGCGGTTTTGCACAGTGCACGAAAAAAGCGGCAAACACGGTCTATGGATTCAGCAAGTACGCAACCGCTGCCGGCTCCGTGAGGTTCAGCGTTTCCGACGGTGTCAACGCCGCCACGCTGTCCTACGCCCTCATCACGAACAAAGCCTCGCCCGATCTGCAGAATTTTTCGACCTGGCAGAATTCGCAGAACAATATTCTGGAAAATGCGAACGTCCAGGTGCGTGTCGATGCCGTGAACGGAAGCCTGGCATTCACCTCGCTCCGCGTGGGAAGCGAAATCCTCGACAGCGGCGGAATCACCTCCAGCGCAGTAAGGGTTTCACTCAATGCAACCGCCATCACGCATGGAATCGACAAGAAATTCGGGCTCGCTCAGCAGACGTCGGCAGTCGGAAGCGGCGAACGGAACTTCACGCTCGCGGTCACCGACCGATCTTCCCAGTTCCAGATCGGGGCCGATGAAAAGCAGAGTCTTGCGTTTTCGATTTCCAACCTTTCCGCCACGGCTCTCGGAGTGGATAATATCGATCTGACAAGTGTCAGGGGTGCCGAGAAAAGCCTGGGAAAAATCGACAGGGCTATGGACAGGCTCGTGGCGGAGCGTTCGAGACTCGGATCATTGCAGAACAAGCTCGAATCGGCCGTCAAAAGCCTTTCGTCATGCAGGAACGATCTGACGTCCGTCGAATCCCGTCTCGAAGATGTCGATGCGGCGCTTGAAATGGTCGAATTTACCCGGAACCGCGTGGTTTCGGAATCGGGAACCGCCATGATGGCGCAGGCAAACGTGCTGTCCCAGTCGATCCGCACGCTGCTGGTGCAGTGATGGAAAAGTAGACGGGAAAACAACGACGGGAAAACGCGATTCTCACGCGTTTTCCCGTCGATCATGAACGAGGTCGTGCACCTGCCCTCGTGCCTGAATCAATGGCCCATTTCCTGAACCTTCTGCTCCGGACAGGCGCTGCCACATCACCCGAAAGCTGACGTTTACCGTTGCTATCTTCCGATCCTGGCGGGGTTCACGGGCTTTCGCCGTGTGGAACCCGTCCTTCACTACTTCCGGAACAGGCTGGTACCACCAACCAGGTCCTCTGGCAGGAATTCAACCCGCCCGCGGGGATTTGCGGATAATAGAGGACCCCGAGCCCTCCGTCTAGCACGACAGCGGAGAGGGCGAGATTCGAACTCGCGATCCTTTCGGATACGTACTTTCCAGGCACGCGCCATAGACCAACTAGGCGACCTCTCCAGAAACCCCACCCGGGGAGTGAAATCAAGGGCGGAGAGAGTGAGATTCGAACTCACGAGGCACGCTATCAACGCGCCTACTCGATTTCGAGTCGAGCGCTTTCGACCAACTCAGCCATCTCTCCAAAATAAAACAGCGCGCCTGAGAGGACTCGAACCTCTGGCCACCAGATCCGCAATCTGGTGCTCTATCCAAACTGAGCTACAGGCGCATATAAGCGGCGGAGAAGGCGGGATTCGAACCCGCGGTAGAGCTTTACGGCCCTACGACGGTTTAGCAAACCGTTGCCTTAAGCCAACTCGGCCACCTCTCCAAAACTTTTGGCACGGAGGAAGCAGGATTCGAACCCGCGAACCTTTCGGTTTCCGGTTTTCAAGACCGGCGCCATCGACCACTCGGCCATTCCTCCACGGCGGTCGTAAGGAACACTATATCACAGGTACACACGAATTGCAAGCATTCCCGCAACGTCGACAGAGTTTTTTTCAGCGGTCCCGTCCGGATGAGCCGGCCGCGTTTTCGGGGCGGACCGGAGGCGTTCCGGTGGCGGGAACGGGGGTGACGACGAGCTCTTCGGGTCTGACCAGGCCGAGGCGCTCGCGCGCGAGTCGCTCGATGCCCTCGGGGGTGGAAAGCGTATCGAGATTCTGCTTCAGGCGCCGGTTTTCACGTTCCAGCGAGGTGATCTTCTCGTTGAGCTCGCTTTCCTTCAGCAGAAGAGTGCGGATCGTGGAATACCTCGACAGGTAGATGATCGAGAGCGCAACGCAGAACACGACGGAAAGGATGAACATGATCTCGGTGGAAAAGCGGACCCTGCGTCTCTTCACCGGCGTTCCCGCCATCTGGACGTGATGCTCGTCTGCCATCGGATCCGCTCCTGTTCTTGTCGAATGAGGAGCGGAGCCGCCCCACTCGGGACGGCTCCGCGGAACGTTACTTCGCCACTTCTTCCACGGCCGGGATGCGCGCCACGGACATGACGCGGTCACCATCGTCGAGGGTAATCAGCTTCACTCCGGACGCCGCTCTGCCGGTCGAGCGGACTTCGTCGGCATTGAGGCGCACTACCTTGCCCTTCGTGGTGACGATCATCAGCTCGTCGCCTTCGAACATGCGCTTGATCGACAGCACCTCGCCGGTCTTTTCCTTCACCACCAGGTTGATGACGCCCTTGCCGCCGCGATGCGTGACACGGTACTCGTTCACGTCGGTCTGCTTGCTGAAGCCCATGACCGACACCGTCAGAAGCATGCCCTCGAACGGGATGTATTCGGTCGGAATCGTGTCATCGCCCGGCTCACCGGCTTCAGCCGGAGCCGCCGCAACGATCGCCGGCATGACCTCGGCCGCCGGAACCGGCTGAACGACGGATTCGACGGATTCGCCGCCTTCCGCGCCCGGAACCGCACCGGGCTGCGGAGCGACCTGGCCGGCGCGGGTGAAGGCTTCCATGCCGATAACCACGTCCACGGGATCCTTGAAGGAGATGGCCTTCACGCCACGTGCCGCGCGCCCCATGCACCGGATCTCATCTTCGGGGAACCGGATCGCATAGCCGCGCTGAGTGGCGATGACGACGTGTTCGCCGCCGCGGATCGTCTTCACGCCGACCAGCTCGTCATTGTCATCGAGATTGATCGCGATGATGCCCTTCGAGCTCGGCCGCGAGAACGCGGACAACTCGACCATCTTCGCGACACCGCGCCTCGTCACCATGAAGATACGACGCTGCTCGTCGAATGTCTTCACCGGCAGCAGGGCCGTGATCTTCTCGTTCTCGGACAGGTTCAGCAGATTCACGATCGCGCGCCCGCCGGCCTGGCGGCCGCCTTCCGGAATCTTGTAGCCCTTCAGCCAGTGCGCCTTGCCGGTGGAGGTGAATACGAGCAGATACGAGTGCGTCGTGGCGAGGAACATGTGCTCGACGACGTCGTCTTCCTTCACTCCCATGGCGAAGCTGCCCTTGCCGCCGCGGCCGATCTGTCTGAACGTGTTCGGGGCGATGCGCTTGATGTAGCCGTTGCGCGTCACCGTGATCACGATGTCTTCTTCCTGCATCAGGTCTTCGATGCCGAGCTGCTCGGCCTCGGAGTAGCAGATCTGGGTGCGGCGCTCGTCGCCGTATCTGTCGCGGATCTCGATCAGTTCGGTTTTGACGATTTCACGTACCTTGGTGTCGCTGGCGAGAATGCCCTTGAGTTTCTCGATCAGGGCGAGAGTTTCGTGGTATTCGTTCACGATCTTGTCCCGCTCGAGGCCGGTCAGCCGCTGCAGGCGCATGTCGAGGATCGCCTGAGCCTGGCGCTCGCTCAGCATGAAGGCATTCATCAGGCCTTCCTTGGCCTTCGCCGGGTCCGCGGCTTCCTTGATCAGCTGAATGACGGCATCGAGATTGTCGAGGGCTATGGTCAACCCTTCGAGGATGTGAGCCTTCTCTTCGGCCTTCCTGAGCTGGAACGTGGTGCGGCGTCGGATGACGTCGCGGCAATGGTCGACGTAATGGCCGAGCACGGTTTTGATATCGAGCACCAGCGGCCGGTTGTCGACCAGCACCAGCATGATGACGCCGAACCCGGACTGCATCGGGGTGTGGCGGTACAACTGGTTCAGGATGACCTCGGTGTTGACCCCCTTGCGCAGCTCGATGACGACCCGCATGCCCTCGCGGTTCGACTCGTCGCGCAGGTCGGTGATGCCGTCGATTTTCTTGTCGCGAATCAGGTCGGCGATCTGCTTGACCAGCTTCGCCTTGTTGACCTGATACGGCAGCTCGGTGATGACGATACGCTCACGGCCCCGGGCGAACTCCTCGGTGGTCGTGACGGCGCGAACCGTGATGCTGCCGCGGCCGGTGCGGTATGCCGCTTCGATGCCGTCACGGCCCATGATGGTGCCGCCGGTGGGGAAGTCGGGCCCCGGAATGAGCTTGATCAACTCGCAGATATCGACCTCCGGATCGTCGATCAGCCGGATGGTGCCGTTGATGACCTCCGTGAGATTATGGGGCGGAATGTTCGTCGCCATACCGACGGCGATACCTGAAGAGCCGTTCACGAGGAGATTCGGGAACTTACTGGGAAGAACGATCGGCTCCTGGAGCGAACCATCGAAGTTCGGCATCCATTCGACCGTCTCCATCTCGATGTCCCGAAGCAGCTCTTCGGCGAGCTGATCGAGGCGGGATTCGGTGTAGCGCATCGCCGCGGCGCTGTCGCCGTCGATCGAGCCGAAGTTGCCGTGGCCGTCGATCAGCGGGTAGCGCAGACTGAAATCCTGGGCCATGCGAACGAGCGTGTCGTAGATCGCCAAATCGCCGTGCGGATGATATTTACCAAGCACTTCGCCGACCGTGCGGGCCGACTTCACATAACTCTTCTTGCTCGTAAAGCCCTGGTCGAACATCGCGTACAGAACGCGGCGATGAACCGGCTTGAGGCCGTCGCGAACGTCTGGAAGAGCGCGGCCGACGATGACGCTCATCGCGTAATCGATATACGAGGTTTTCATATCGTCTTCTATATTGACGAAAACCTCGTTCGGATTCAGCGGGGGCGGCGGAACGGGAGCGCCTGAAGAGCCGGCGGCCAGTGCCCCAGAATGTTCGGTGTTCTCGGGGTTTTCCGGTGTGGTGTCGTTCGTGTTTTCAGTGTTGTCGGTAGCCATGTGTGCCTCAGATATCCAGATTCCGGACCTGCTTGGCGTACTGGGAGATGAACTGCCGGCGCGGTTCAACCTTGTCGCCCATCAGGACGGAGAAAATGCGGTCCGCTTCCAGCGCATCGAGCGACTGAACTTTCTTCAGAACGCGCTTCGACGGATCCATCGTGGTTTCCCAGAGCTGTTCGGGATTCATTTCGCCGAGACCTTTGTAGCGCTGGATGTTCGCGGTGCCCTCGTCGGCGCCGATGTCTTCCAGGACCTTCACCTTCTGCTCGTCGGAGTAGGCATACCGCTCGTCACGCCCCTTCTTGATCTTGTACAGGGGCGGCTGGGCGATGAAAAGATACCCCTTGTCGATGATCTCGGGCATATAGCGATAGAAGAAGGTGAGAAGCAGGGTTCGGATATGCGCCCCGTCGACGTCGGCGTCGGTCATGATGACGATTTTGTGATAGCGGGTCTTCTTGATGTCGAAATCTTCCTTGCCGACGTTCGTTCCCACGGCCGAGACCAGGTCCTGGATCGCCTCGCTAGTGAGAACGCGTTCGAGTCGGGTTTTCTCGACGTTCAGGATCTTGCCGCGCAACGGCAGCACCGCCTGTATCTTGCGATCGCGGCCCTGTTTCGCAGAGCCGCCGGCCGAATCGCCTTCGACGATGAACAGTTCGCACTTCGACGGATCGCTCTCCTGGCAGTCGGCAAGCTTGCCGGGAAGCGAGTTGCCGTCCATGGCGGTCTTGCGCCGGGTCAGTTCGCGAGCTTTCTGGGCAGCGATGCGGGCGCGCATGGCAGTGAGGATCTTGTCGACGACGGGCCGGGCAACCAGCGGGTTCTGCTCGAAGTAGTCGCTCAGATACTCGGTCACGACGGCATCGACGATGCCGCGCACCTCGGGATTGCCCAGCTTGCCCTTCGTCTGACCCTCGAACTGGGGTTCGGGAACCTTGATCGAAAGCACACCGACGAGCCCTTCGCGCACGTCGTCGGTCGTGAGCTTCACTTCCTTGCTCTTGTCCTTGCCGAGCAGGGTCGGATCCTTTTTCAGGTAGTCGTTGAACACCTTCGTGAGGGCCGAGCGGTAACCCAGCACATGCGTGCCGCCGTCGATCGTGTTGATGTTGTTGACGAAGGCCAGGAACTGCTCGTTATAGCCATCGTTATACGACATCGCGACCTCGACTTCGACATCGTCGCGCTCGCGTTTGAAATGCACCACGTCGCGGAACAGCGTCGTCTTGGTCTCGTTCAGATACTCGACGAAGCTGCCGATGCCGCCCTGATACTCGAACAGATGGCACTTCTGGGTTTTCGTCTGGCGCAGCACGATCTTGACGCCGCGATTGAGGAAAGCCAGCTCGCGGAGGCGCTTCGAGAGAATCTCGAAGTTGAATTCGATATTCGGAAACACTTCCCTGTCGGGCATGAAGTGCACTTTCGTGCCTCTGCGATCGGCACCCTCGGTGACGGTCATCTCGCCCACCGGGGCACCGCGCTGGAACAACTGCTGATGAATCGAGCCGTCGCGCCAGACCGTGACTTCGAGCCACTCGGAGAGAGCGTTCACGACCGAAACTCCGACGCCGTGAAGGCCGCCGCTGAATTTATAGCTCTTTTTATCGAACTTGCCGCCCGAGTGCAGCACCGTCAGCAACACTTCGAGAGCCGGCCGACCGGTACCGGGGTGGATGTCGACCGGCATGCCGCGGCCGTCGTCGAGAACCGAGAGCGAACCGTTGTCGTGCATCTGCACGTGGACCGTCGTGGCGTGTCCGGCGAGCGCCTCGTCGATGCTGTTGTCGACGACTTCCCAGACCAGGTGGTGCAGCCCGTCCATGCCGGTGCCGCCGATATACATGCCGGGCCGTTTCCGGACGGCTTCCAGACCTTCTAGGACCTGGATGTTCTTCGCGGAATACTCGCCCGCCAGGCCGTCGACCGGCAGGCCGTTCCCGTCTTCCGTCTTCGCGGCCGCCGCGGCCAGGGGTGTCAACAAGGTTTCGGTATCAGGCATCGTCTTCGTCTCCAGTCCCGTGGCTCTCGTCCAGATCGGCCACGACCTTCTTCACCGGCGGAAGCCGGTGATAAAATGCTTCACCAAACAGCTCGCTCCGGCCCCGGTGCGACAGCGCATCCGGTGACAGGGTAGAGCCGAGCCATCGTCCGTCCGCCGTCAGGACAGCCGCGTGCGGCTCCCCGTCGAGCGTTCCCCGGACGGATGTGAGGATCGTTTCACGCGTGACCGGATCGATCGTCGCGAGATTCACGATCGCCACGCATTCGGACAGGTCGATAAATTCGTTGTTCCCGAGATGAATCAGCATGCGTCGGATTCCTCCCGGGGTTCGGCGCTGAGGCGCTCGAGAAGTCGTTTCCATTCGGCCGGGAGCATGGCGTCGATAGCATCGGGCGTCATGACATCGGGCCGAACCCCCGTTTCGAGGATCACCGCTCGGATCATCTCGAACCGCAGACGCGGCACGAGCGTTTCATCGGGTGTTTCGCGAAGCTGTGCCCCGAGCGCTTCGACGGCCGCGCGAACCTCGCCGAGGAGATCGATCTTGGCGGCGAGCAGTTCTTCGGGCATTACGCTTGGAAGATGCTCCCTGACTTCGTCGAGGGTCAGCCAAGGAGTTTCGTCGAGCAGCGTGCGAAGCCTGGCCCGGATCTCGACCCTCGCGTTGTGCCGGCAGACGGCACACGCGGTCGTTCCGGTCCTGACCGTGACGGCCCCACACGTTGGGCAAGGGGTCAGTCCGCTCATGGCTAGAGCATTGCGCCTTGCCTGCAGTTTGGCCTTGCATCGAAGAATCAGGTCGTGAAGCCGACGGTCCTTCGTTGCGGGCACGTCGGAAACGCTTGCTCCGCGCCAGTCCGGCCACTGGGGGGGGCTGGCGATCGGCGCCGTTGCCGGCAGCCGTCCGAGACGCGCGACGGTGGTCCGGATTTCCGTTCCCAAGCAGAGCTGGCCGACGCGCTCGAGCACCTGGGTGCGGACGAATATGAACGTCTGCATCCATTGGGAGTCTTCGCAGACCACGAACAGCTTTCCCTGGAACAGGCGCTCGGGAGCGGTGTGACGCGCAAGATCGGGACCGACGATCGACGGCCATGTTTTACGCAGTCGCCCGAGTTGCATCATTTCTGATCCGGCGGCACGCGCGACGCGCATGGAAAACCCCCGTCCGCCTTGCTGGCCGTATCTGGCCTCCCAGGCCTGGCGCCGCAGTTCGGCGAGGGTATCCGTGAGCATGCTTCCGATGGGACGGATGCCGCTCCGATACCGGGGTTTTTCTGCGTTCATGCGAATGCTCGGTTTCCTCTGAAAACGCGATGGGGTGCGGACTATGATACTCTGAATTTGTCCCGGGCGCAAGTCTGGACCTCCCGCCTGTCTGATGGTTTGGCTAAGGCGAAACGGCTTTCACGCCGATGACTGGATAGACCGGGTTTTGACTTCGAACCCGGTCTGGAGTACCCTTAGAGGGACACCTTAGGAACGAGGTTGTTCATGTCCAAACGGATCATGATTGTCGATGACACGGCCGTGATGCGGCTGATGCTCAGGCGCCTCCTGGAGAAAAACGGGTATGAGGTGTGCGCCGAAGCTTCCACCGGCACGGAAGCCGTCGAGAATTATGTCGCCCAGAAACCGGACCTCGTCACCATGGATCTCACGATGCCCGAAATGGACGGCATCACCGCCGTCAGAAAGATCATCCAGATCGACCCAAAGGCGATCGTCATCATGTGTTCCGCCATGGGGCAGATGGAAAAAGTGAAAGCGGCTATCATGGCGGGGGCCAGGGATTTTCTGGTCAAGCCGCTCCAACCCGAACGGGTTCTCGCCACGATCCAGAAACTGCTCGGGGAATGAACGGGGTCAGGTGAAAATTCCCTGTTCCTGGGCCGCAAGGAACTCCCCGAACTCCTTCATCACGTCTTTCCACGGCATCTCTTTCTGCTTCACGAAGAAATACGCTTCGAGCTTCTGAAACCACGGACTGAACGGCATCTTGTCGATCTCGTTGAGATAGTTGTTGGCGCAAAAGATCGGCAACGTGAGGGCGTTCCAGCCGGCGGACTTCAGATAATGGTGGTCAGCGACGATCGCGCCGAGATACTCGGGGAAGTTCCAGAGAGTGCACAGGTGGCTTCCGATCGACTGATGCTCGGTGCCGAACACCAGGAGCTCGGCGATGAAACTCGGCTTGCTTTCCTCGATGATCTTCTGCCGGACGTCCTGATAGCGGTCGGGAAAGGCGAACATCAGCGCCTGCCGGCCGATGTCGTGAAGAAGCCCGCCCAGGCGCACTTTTGCGCATTCGTCGCTCGACGCGCCGCCGGCTCTGGCGATGAACTCGGCAAGGGTGGCGCATTTCCGGCCGTGGTCCATCAGCTCCTTCTGGGCCGAGAACAGGCCTCCGACGCTCTTGTAAAAGTTGAAAATGAACAGCTGCCTGAGATTCGACATGCCCAGGATCGCCATCGCCTGGTGCAGCGTTTCGGCTTTTGATCTTCGGGCGAACGTTGCGGAATTCGCCCAGCGGATGACCTGACTGCAAAGCCCGGGATTATCCTTGATCTTGTTTTCGAGCGCCGCAAGTGAAGCGTCCGGCGAACTCGTTTCGGCGATCAGTTTGTAGGCTTCCGTGTTGAGCACGGGAACGTCGCGAAGTTTTCTCCGGAGCAGTTCGAGAGTTTCATCGCCCGCGAACGAGAGTGCGGCGCTTTTTACGGAAGGAAAAACCGCCAGCCCGGTGCGTCTGCACAGGTCGATGACATCCTGCTGCGTCGTAATGACCTTGATGTTCGATCGGTCTTTCAGGACGCCGAGGTGCTTGATCAATTTCTGGGTGACGTTCGACAGGTTGAGCAGGTTCACCAGCATGTGGGGAAGCTTTTTTGAAAACTGGGAAAGGCTCTGTTCGGGGTCGGTGTTTGGAATCGACGCATCATTTTCTATGATGACGTGACTGAGCCCGCCATCCAGTGTCTCAACCCGTACCTGCGGCATGGATATCCCTCATCAGCTCTGTCATTCTCTTTGCCCGCAAAACATAGCATACCCCGGCGCGGATTGTCCAAGATATCCAAGATCAGGAAAAACCCGTTCCCCACGAGCAACTCGGCGGATCACGATCCGCCTTATATTCGGAACGTTGGCTGCTGATATGCAGGGATGCCTCGCAAAGCTCCCGAGGCTCCCCCTTTTACCGGTTCTGCGGGTCGACCCAGCGCAGCAGCCGCTCGAACTCGGCAGCAAAGGCAGGGTCGTTCGCAACGCGCTCTCGGATTTTTTCGCAGGAGTGCATCACCGTCGTATGGTCCCGTCCGCCGAAATTCGCGCCGATCTGGTTAAGTGAGGAATCCGTCAGCATCTGGGAAATGCGCATCGCGATCTGACGGGGTAGAACGAGGTTCGCCGAACGCCGCTTGCTCGTCATCTCGGCTTCGGGGATATCGTAATACTCGGAGACCCGTTTCATGATCCAGGAGATGGTGACCTTTCCCGGCGTCTGCTCGCGGAAGAATTCCTTCAGAACCTGGTCCACAAGATCCTTGTCGATCGGTTTCTGAACGACGCTTGCATACGCCACAACCCGGGTGAAAGCACCTTCGAGCGTTCTGATGTTCGTCACGACGCCTTCGGCCAGATACATGAGAATGTCGTCGGAAACTTTGATGACGGATCGCGCGGCGGCTTTTTTCAGGATGGCGACGCGCATTTCCAGGTCAGGGGGTTGAATATCGCAGACGACACCCATTTCGAACCTGGAGACAAGACGTTCTTCCAGGCGCTGGATTTTTTTCGGCGGCGCGTCGGACGTCAGGATGATCTGCTTCTTGTTCTGGAAGAGCTCATTGAACGTATGGAAGAACTCTTCGATAACGGAGTCCTTTCCGACGAAAAACTGCACATCGTCGATCAGAAGCAGGTCTCTGCGGCGGTACTTCGCGCGGAACTCGTTCATCTTTTTGTCTTTTACGGCTTCAATGAACTCATTGGTGAACGCTTCGGAAGACAGGTAGGCAACTCTCAGCTTCGGATTCGTTTTCAGGACTTCCTGGCCGATGGCCTGCATCAGATGGGTTTTTCCAAGACCGACGCCGCCGTAAATGAACACCGGGTTGTAAGCGGTTCCAAGCGGTTTGCTCGCGACGGCCTGACAGACCGCGTGAGCGAATTGATTGCTCTTGCCCACGATGAAGGTGTCGAACGTGTATTTCCCGTTGAATTGGAGCATCGACTGGGCGTGCGGCTTTTCCGCCGGGGCTTTTTCGGGAAGAGTGATTGTGACGGAGGGTCCGCCGATTGCGGGAAGGCAGGGTTGGATGGGAACCGGAGCTTTTGCAGCTTTCGCGGTTGTTCTTGAACGTGTGACGAAAATGCACGACAGGGGAGGGGTCGCCCCCTGGAGGATTTTCTGGATCATGCCGTGGTAGCGTCGTTCGACCCAATCTCGGCAAACTTCGTTTAGAGCCTCGAGAACGAGGGTTTCTCCCTCGATGCCGACCGGGTTGATCGAGTTGAGGAAGATGTTGAGGTTTGCTTCGTTGACCTGGGTTCGGATTTCACCGGTAATGCGCGACCACAACTGACTTACTGCTTCCATGCGCTATCCTCTTGCTGTGTACACACCCAAACCCCACAAATGTACGAATTCATGCGGCTTGTAAAGGTTTTTGGGTGGGTGAAAGTGGTCGTTAGGATAGCAGAAGTCGAGGGACGCCGCAAGCCCCCAAAACCAACAAACATCTGATAAGAAGCCGGTTTTCCACGTGAACATCCTGTGGATAACCCCGGGAAAACCAGAAATTCATGACTTCCTGTGGATCATGTGGAATAACCGGCCAGGCCATCCACAAGGTTTTACAGAGGCGAAACGCAGACGTGAACCGACATCCACAGGGTTTTCCCCAACTTCCACAACCCTACTATTACGACTACGGACTTTTATAAACAATAACCGTACACCGTCAATCATCCGCAAACCGGGAAAGCCGTACATCTTCGGGAACCGTCCCGTTGTACGCTTTCGCGGAAAACAAATCAAGCGTCTGGTATCCGCAGTCATGAAGTGTACATCTGCTGTCGGCCTCAGCGAAATGAAGCCAATCCGTTCGTGCTGAGCTTGTCGAAGCACGACGGAAACGCGAAATTGGCTGTTGCCATCCGGTCCCCAATAATGTCTCACATGACCGATCGCCTCCGTTGCGGAGAGAGATGTCGTTTGTTATACTGCGGCGATTTCACAGGAGGGCTCACAAGTCATGGCGAAAACGAACAAACCTCAGATCGGAAATGGATCTCCAACGCAGAATCCCGATACGGGCCTTTTCGATGATGTTGCCGGCATCATTCGGCTCATGGGAGAAACGGGCCTTGCCGAGCTCGATCTCGAAGCCTCCGGAGTGAAAGTATCCCTCCGCCGGCAATCAACCTGTCGCCATACCGAACCACTTTCGCCCGGAAACAGCGCCCAAGTCGTGACTCCCGCTTTCCAACCCCTCCAAACCGCGGCGTCGCATCCCATACCCGCCGCCATCTCTCTTGCGAAACCAGCTCCTGTGGCGGCTCCGGCGGAAGCCGAGTGGCACAAAATCGTTTCGCCGATGGCCGGAACGTTTTACAGAGCTCCGGCCCCGACGGCGCCCCAATTCGTAAAAGTCGGCGACGTCGTAAAAATCGGCCAACCCGTTTGCATCGTCGAGGCGATGAAACTTATGAACGAGATCAAGGCGGACAAGGCCGGCAAGGTCGTGAATATCCTGATCGAGAACGGCAAACCCGTCGAAAAAGGCACGCCCCTGTTCCATATTGACACGGGGGCCTGACCATGAACCATTTCGACATCATCGTCATCGGCGCCGGCCCGGCCGGTTATCCACTTGCCGGGGCCATGGCCCGCGCTGGTTCAAAAGTTGCCGTTATAGAACGAGACGCGGTCGGCGGAACCTGCCTGAACTGGGGGTGTATCCCGACCAAGGCGCTTCTCGCATCGTCAAAATTATATCATCAGCTATCTCACGCCAGACAATGGGGGTTGAAAGCCGAGAATATCGGCTTCGATTGGGCCGAGATCATGAACCGCAAGGAGACCGTGATGAAAACGCTTCGCCAGGGCATCGACAAGATGCTCCAGGCCGCCGGCGTCACGATCTTCAAGGGAACCGCGAAACTGCTCACCGGCCGCCGCGTCCGTGTGGAAACTGTGGAAAACCCCGTTGAAATCTCGGCCGACAGAATCTGCCTCGCGACCGGCTCGGTGCCTGCCGTCCCGGCGGGATTGCCGACGGATCGCAGTCTGTTCTGGACGAGCGATGAGGCGCTTTCGGCAAACTCGGTTCCGGAATCTCTCCTGATCGTGGGCGGCGGGGTCATCGGCCTCGAGTTCGGCCAGGTGTTTTCCACGTTTGGCTCGAAAGTCACGATCGTCGAAATGATGCCGCAGATCCTTCCCGGCCTCGATTCGGCGACGGCCAAACGCCTGCTGCCGGTTTTCAAGAAAGCCGGCATCGAGATATTCACCGGCCAGAAGGTCGAAAATCTCGAAAGTGAGAACGGCATGGTCTCGGCAACGATCGCGGGCCAGAAACGCACCTTCGCCAAAGCCATCCTCGCGATGGGCCGGAAGCCGAATCTTTCCGTGCTCGAGGGCGGCGAAATATCGCTGCACATGGAAGGGCGGTTCATCGCCGTCAACGACGCGTTCGAAACCAGTGAACCGGGCGTGTTCGCGGTCGGCGACGCCATTCCGGGGCCGATGCTGGCCCACAAGGCAACCTACGATGCTCTCCTTCTCGCGGACCTCTGGCGCGGCCGACCCGTCCGCCGGGATTACAACGCTGTTCCTGCTTGCGTCTATACGCATCCCGAGATCGCCTGGGTCGGCTTATCCGAAGACGACGCCCGCGCGAAGGGACTAACGCCGACCGTCGGCAGAAGCCTCTTTTCGGCGAACGGAAAAGCGGTGGCGGCCGGCGACGCCGACGGGCAGATCAAAACGTTGACGGACGAAAACGGACATCTCCTCGGCGCAGTGATTTGGGGGCCCGAGGCCAGCAATCTGATCATCGAACCAACGATGCTGACCACCTTGAAGATTGCGGCCCGCGATGCCCGGAACGTCATTCATCCGCATCCGACGCTGTCGGAAGCGTTTGCCGAAGCCATGGCGGCTGCTTCCGGAGAAGCCGTTCACGGCTGACGGGAAACGGAGCGGTATGTCGACGGTCGGATTTCTCAATCTTCCTCCGAGACACGAGGAACTGCGCTCAACACTCGAACGCCTGGGACTCGAAGAACTCGTCAGGCGCCCCGTTCTGGGCCGTGAAAACGCCGAACCGCCCTGGGTGACGCTCGATCCGGCCGAGTTCTTTTCGGTCGTCGACACGGGGTTTCATTTCACCGAATCGCGATCGCCGAAGGAATGGACCCCCTGGGTCATCACCTCCGATGCGGTTCTCGCGAACTCGCGTCTCGAAAACGGCCTGGCTGGCCAGACAGGCGTGCGTGGTGCGATCGGCGGCACGTTCCCCTTTCTCGACATCTGCGGAAGCAGCGTCTTTCTGCCGACCCCACGCAGGCTTCTCGCCATCACCGACGGCGTTGCGGGCTTCGTACTGACGGAAATGGAGCGGAGCGGCAGGCCCCTCGACGAGGCGATACGCGAAGCTCAATGGCGGAATGTGGCCCCCGGAAATATGACGCGCCACCTTCATGCGCTTGCCGCCCGTGAGCGGCTCGCCCTGCTGGCGTCATCCGTGTTCGGCATAAATCTTTCGGCGGAGCGCATTCTCGCGGAAGGATTCGGCCAACTCGATGCGAGAGATGTGGCCGTTGCCTGCCGGCTCGGCTACAACATTCGCCTGATCGGTTCGGTCGAGGCGCACGAGGCCGGATTCGAAGCCTGGGTCAGGCCGTGCCTGCTCCCCGCGAAGTATATTCTCGCCCAGGCTCGGGGCGGTTCGGAAGCCGCATACATGCAATGTTCCGACGGCAGTTCCCACGTCTTCATCGGCCCTGGAACCTCGTTCGAGGTTTCCCTTCGGGGAATGCTCAGGGATCATCAGCTTCTTTTGGAAAAGGGTACACCGGGCGTCGGAACATTCAGTCCGGCGAAGTTGATTCCATCGCATCGGCAGGTCTCCGGTTTCTACATCAGGCTGACGCTCGTGAACCAGATGTCGACGCTTGCGCAGATCACGAATCTCTTTGCTGCAGCCGGTGTGGAGGTTCGGTACATTGTACAGCCTGACGGGGACGGCGTTTCCCGTGAAACGCCTTCCGGAAACACCGAGTTGGTGATCTTTACCGCTCCCGTCTCCGACGGGGTTCTGCATGGAACGCTGGAGCAGGTCCGCGCCGACGTCAAGTTGGCAGCGATCAAGGCCTGTCTGCGATACGAAAGCTAAAGGCGCGATCATAGGCATGTTCCAACCCGGAGAAATTCTCGTTCAGAAATTCGGCGGTTCCTCGATGGCCGGCCCCGAGCGAATCAACCGGGTCGCAGAACGCATCGCCGAGCAGGCCAGGGCAGGAAAGCGCGTTGCGGTGGTCGTTTCCGCCATGGGAGACACGACCGACGATCTCATCACCCTTCTTCGCGGCATTTCCTCCGACCCCGATCCCCGGGAACTCGACCAGTTGATGGCGACGGGCGAGATCGTGAGCTGTTCGATGGCCGCTTGCGCTCTTCAGAAGTTCGGCGTCAGGGCGAAATCATACAACGCGTTCAACCTTCGCATCCGCACCGACGGCCGATTCGGATCGGCGGAAATACGTTCGTTCGAGCGGCTTCCGGAGCTCGCTTCATTTCTCGAACCCGGATCGGTGGCAATCGTCGCCGGTTTTCAGGGAATCAACGATGCCGGCGACCTCGTGACGCTTGGCCGGGGCGGGTCTGACATCACGGCGGTCGCTCTCGCGCGCGATCTCGGACAGAAGGTGTGCGAAAAATATACCGACGAAGACGGCATCTACACGGCTGACCCGCGGATCATTCCGACGGCCAGAAAAGTCTGGCACCTGAATTATGCCGAGATGGAGACGCTGGCCCGGTACGGGAACGGAATCCTGCATCCGCGATCGATTGCCTACGCCCGGGAGTCATCGATCAGAATCCACGTCCGATCGAGCTTTTCCCGCGAGGAGGGAAGCGTCGTCGGCCCGGACGGAGACCCGGCGATTCCCGTCAAAAGCATGGCTGCCGACAGAAAACAGTCGGTCATGATGATCGACGGCGTTCGCGGCTCTGGCGACATTGCGGGCATCGGAACCGGTCCCGACGGGTTTTCCGTGACCGCGCGGGAATGGCGGAGTTTCGACGGTATCCGGGGAAGCCTGCGGGTCGGCTTCCGGACTGCGGATTCGTTCGATGCCATTCCCTGGTTGTGGCAGGAGGCCGACAGGCGATCGGCCGAGGAGGTCAGGTTCAGCGCCCGCGTCACGTTTCTGACGCTGGCGGGAACGGGGCTGGTCGGGGACGACCGGCATGCTGTGAGACTCCGGCAGCGACTCGACGAGATCGGCATCGTTCCGCACCTGGTCGAGCAGGATGGCTGCCGCATGACCGTCGTCGTCGACTCGGACCAGGCGGGCGAAGCCATGAACCGGTTGCACGATGCGCTGATCGGTTCGTGATTCAACCGGCCGGGCTTTTTTCGCCGAACTGCTGAGCGTTTTGCGGCAGGACGCCGATATCCTTAGGGAAGGCCATGTCGATCCATGGTCCAGATATGCTATTGTCCGTTTTTGTCCGCGGAGGGTATTCCGCAAGTGGAGACGCGCGGTTGAAGGATTCGCTCGAATGATGTTGCGCCCGTTCACGCGCACCGCCTGGGTGCGCCTGATCGTGCTGCTCGCGTTCTGCATGGCGTTGGGCCGCCCTGCGGCGGCGTTCGACGTTCCCGAAATGGATTCCCAGAAGTTCCCCGTCGAAGTGTTCGGCGACTACCTGGAGTTCCGGTCGAAAGCCGACCAGGTGGTGACGAAAGGGCGCGCGTTCATCACGTTCAAGGATATGCGTATAGCGGCTGATACAATTCAGGCGAATACGAAAACCGAGGACATCTTCGCGCAGGGCGCGGTCGACTTCTGGAAGGGCTACGACCGGACGACCGGCGACTTCCTCGTCTACAACATGAAGAACGGCAAGGGCTGGATGCGCGACGCGGAGATCCGGCGCAACCGGAACTACTTCCGGGCCAAGGACGTCTACGTGAGCCCGGCGTACAGCATCGCCCACGACGTGCTGCAGACGACCTGCGACGACGTCGAAGACCCGCACTACTCGATCGAGGCGAAGGAGATCGAGATCATTCCCGGCCACGAGATGACGATGCGTGACCTGGCGCTGAAATGGCACGGCAGGCGGCTCTACCGGAAAAAACTCGACCGGTCAAGCCTGTTCCAGAATGAGAGGTTCTTCACGACGCGCCAGGGCATGTCGCAGATCGACGGCATCTACTTCAAGTTCGGAACGGATCTCGAGCTTACGCGCGGCTCGAAGGGCAATTTCACGTACGATTATTTCCAGAAGCGCGGCTACGGCATCGGGATGACGGGGAGCTTCGGCACCGGCTCGAACAGCAACGGCACGTTTTCCCTCTACAGCCTCGACGAGACCCAGCGCGGCCACAAGAACACGCAGCTGAACCTTTCGCACAGCTATCGGACGCAGAAAGGCGACTCCGTCTCGACGAGCGTCGCCTACACCGGCGACAAGGTGACCGGACTGGAAGAAAACCAGGATCTGAACGTCCAGATGAACGTCACGCCGGTGATGCAGCGCATGAACATGAACATCACGGCGAGCAAGTTCTTCGATCTGGACGGAAACAAATACACGCTCGATTCGGGATACCAGATTCTCAACCGCGTTCCCGAGGTGAACTTCTCCTTCCCCGCCTACACGACGCCAGGCGTACCGCTCACGATGACGGTTTCGGGCATGTACGGCCTCTACGAGGAAGGCAACCTCGACGACAAGAAGAACACGACGAAGAAGCAGGTCAGGTCGAATTTTTCCGTGCCGACCGTGCAGGTGAACCGGCGGTTCGACTTCACCCCGTCCTACAACCTCGACAAGAGCTGGTACAGCGAGGGCATCGAGCGCGAAAACGGCGCCACCACCGTCCGCGCGAACCAGAAGTTCTCGAAGGTGACGAATCTCGAGTTCAACTACAACGTCTCGACCCAGAAGGGAAAATCCCCGTTCCAGTTCGACTCGGTCACGAGCACCGACATGCTGTCGTCGCGGCTGCGGTTCGCAGAGAACACCTGGAACCTCAACCCGGTCAACTTCAATTACAACCGTGTCACGAACCGGCTCGAACAGGTCTACTGGGATTACTCGCGGCGGTCGCGGCAGGACGCCTACCGGAGCTGGGAGTTCTTCATGCGGCGCGATTACGTTCCCGACCCCGTCGCGTTCAGCCGCATGGACATGACCCGGCTGACACCGGGGAACCTGAACATGCGGTACCGGATGGCGAGCAGCCTGTGGTCGTTCGACACCAGCGTCACGTACCCGCATGAATACCGCCGCATCACGAACACGTCGATGAATTATCGCGCCGTCATCCGGCCGCTGTGGGAAGTCACGGCGAACGGAAACTATAATCACCTCAATAAAAAGTTCAGCCCCCTGACGCTCGGCATCGTGCGCGACCTGCACTGCTGGGAAGCCCGTGCCGAATACAACCTCGAGCGCGAGGAGTTCTGGCTCGAGTTCTACCTGAAGGCGTATCCGCAGGACACCGGAAGATTCCGGTACGGCGCCGACACGAAGCGCCTCGAAGCCAAGCTTGCCGCCTACGACCAGCTCACCCAGCGGTACGACACCTTCCGAAGATGACCCGTGGAATATGGAATATGGGGACGTGATATCGAATTATGAAAGTTCGGTATCACGTCCCCGGATTCCGGATTCCGGGGGTCCGTTCTTGAATCCGTTTCTTGCGACATGTATATTGCTCTCGAACCCGAATGGCCAAGGGAGGTTTCCGTGAAGATCTATACCGGGTCGGACCACGCCGGACTCGCGTTGAAACAGCGATTGATTCAGCATCTGAAGGAACACGGCCACGACGTGGCCGACCTCGGGACCGAGAGCGGGGAGTCGTGCGATTACCCGGACTTCGCCCACGCCGTCGCCACGAAGGTGACGGCCGAGAAAGGCGCCCTCGGCCTTCTCACCTGCGGCTCCGGCATCGGCATGTCGATCGCGGCGAACCGGCATCCCGGCGCGCGCGCCGCTCTCTGCCACAACGCCCTCGAGGCCGGGCTCTCGAGACAGCATAACGATGCGAATATATTGGTGCTCGGCGGCCGGATCGTCGGCGAGGAGCTGGCGATCCACATTCTCGACGCGTTTCTCGGTGCGACGTTCGCCGGCGGCCGCCACGCCCGTCGCGTGGAAAAGATCGAACGGCCGGCGTGACGACGCCTGAAAGGAACCCATCATGAGCAATCTCGTCGTTGTCGATCATCCGCTGATCAAACACAAGATGACCTTCCTGCGCTCGAAGTTCACCGACGTCCACATGTTCCGCGAACTGATGCGGGAACTGTCGATGCTGCTGGCCTACGAGGCGACCCATACGATCCCGGTCGAGGAAACCTACTGCGAAACGCCCCTCATGAAGACGAAGGGCTACATGATCTCCGGCCAGCTCATCGCCCTTGTTCCCATTCTTCGGGCCGGTCTGGGGATGGTCGAAGGCCTGCTCAGCTTCATGCCGATGGCCAAGGTCGGTCATATCGGTCTGTATCGCGATCACGAGACACTCCAACCGGTCGAATACTACTGCAAACTGCCGACCAACATCGCCGATATGGACGTGTTCGTCCTCGATCCCATGCTCGCCACGGGCGGCTCGACCGTGAAGGCGATCGAGATCGTCAAGGAGAAAGGCGCAAAGCGTATCCGGTTCATGTGCATCGTGTCCTGCCCCGAGGGCATCGCGACCCTCCAGAAGGCGCATCCGGACGTCGATATCTACACCTGCACGGTGGATGAAAAGCTGAACGAGCACGGATACATCCTTCCGGGTCTCGGCGACGCGGGAGACAGATTGTATGGCACAAAATAAGAACGGGAAGCCCGTGGTGCGCAAAAAAACGGCCGTGAAGACCGTCGGGCCGAAAACCCGGCTGACGGCCGAAAAGGTCGGCAAGATCGCACGTCTCGCGTCGGTCGAAGTGAAGAAGGAGCCTCAGGCGCTCGCTTCCCGCCCCTCGTGGGATACGTATTTTCTCCGCATCGCCCAGCTGGTCGCGACGCGTGCCACCTGCCTGCGTCGGACGGTCGGGGCGGTCATCGTGCGCGACAAGCGCATTCTTGCCACCGGCTATAACGGCGCGCCGAACGGAGTTCCACACTGTTTCGAACTGCCGGGCGGCTGTCTCCGCGAGGCGATGCGCATCCCGTCTGGCCAGCGCCAGGAGCTGTGTCGCGGCCTCCACGCCGAGCAGAACGCGATCCTCCAGGCGTCGGCGTTCGGCGTCTCGCTGAAGGGAAGCGAGATTTACGTCACTCACCAGCCCTGCGTGACCTGCGCGAAGATGCTCATCAACGCCGGTATCACGCGGGTGGTCTTCATCGGCTCGTATCCGGACGAACTCGCGCTGGAAATGCTCCGGGAAGGCAACATCAAACTCGAAAGGATCGGAGTCGACTGATCATGGCTCGGATACTCATCGACGGCGGACGCCCGCTGCGCGGCACTGTATCGATCGGAGGGGCGAAAAATGCGGCCCTCCCGATCATGGCCGCCACGCTTCTGTGCGACGAATCCGTCACGCTGCAGAACGTTCCACACCTCAACGACGTCACGACCATGGAAAAAGTGCTTCAGGCGCTGGGTGCCCGCACGAACTGGCTGGACCGCGGCACGCTGAGCGTCGATTGCGGTGCGGGCGTGAAGGAGGAGGCGCCATACGAGCTCGTGAAAGCGATGCGCGCCAGCTTCTTCGTCATGGGTCCCCTGCTCAGCCGTCTGCGACGCGCCCGCATTCCCCTGCCGGGCGGTTGCGCGATCGGTGCGCGGCCGGTCAACATTCATCTCAAGGGGTTCGAAGCGCTGGGCGCGACCGTTTCCATCGAAGGCGGCTGCGCGGTTGCCGTCGCCGACAAACTGGTCGGGGCGAGAATCGTGCTCGACTTCCCGTCGGTTGGGGCGACCGAGAACCTGATGATGGCCGCCACCTTCGCCGAAGGCATGACCAGCATCGAGAACGCCGCCCAGGAGCCGGAAATCGACGATCTCGCCGGCTTTCTGAACGCGATGGGCGCGAGAATAGAGGGCGCGGGATCGCCGACGATCCGCATCGAAGGCGTAACAAAGTTGAGATCGGCCACGTACCCGGTCATTCCCGACCGCATCGACGGCGGCACGTTCATGGTGCTGGGGGCGATGTGCGGTGGCCCGATCACGGTGCAGAACGTGGTTCCGGCGCATCAGCAGGCCGTCATCGCGAAACTCCGCGAGATGGGCGCCACCGTCGAGGTGGGAACGAACAGCGTCACGGTGAGCAGCGACGGCCGGTTGAAGCCCGTCGAGGTCAAGACGCTCCCGTTCCCGGGGTTTCCGACCGACATGCAGGCCCAGTTCATGGCCGCCATGTGTCTCGCGAACGGCACGTCGCTGATCTCGGAAACGGTGTTCGAGAACCGGTTCATGCACGTGGCCGAGCTCGCCCGTATGGGGGCGAACCTGACGATCCGCGATCGGACCGTCATGGTCGGCGGGGTCGAAAAGCTGAGCGGTGCCCCCGTCGCCGCATCCGACCTGCGGGCCGGTGCCGCGCTCGTGCTGGCTGGCGTCATGGCCGAGGGGCGGACGGAGATCAGCAACGTGTATCACATCGACCGCGGATACGAGGACCTGGTCGGGCGCGTGCGTTCGCTGGGCGCGTCGATCGAGCGGGTAGAAGACAACGGAAACGGAAAGTGAAACGGAGGAGACGGAATGACGAGAGAGCATGAGGCCAGGCGATACGCGGGAATCGTGGACAGGCTTACAAGCCGTGATCGCGACGAGAAGCTGCTGGCCATCGTGGCTCTGGGCATTCTCCGGGTTCCCGGGCATGCGGACCAGCTGGTCGACCTCCTGTCCTCGCCCGACGAGGAGATCGTCGGGAGCGTCATCGACGCGCTCGGAAAGATCGGGAACCCCCGCTCGGTCAAATACGTGCTCGAGTTCATCGGCGCCGGGCGGCCGGGGCTCGCCGACCGGGCGCTGAACGCCCTCTCCGGTTTCGAACTCACCCCCGTTCTCGACCAGATCCTGCGGGCGGCCGATGCGGACAAGCCGCCGCTGCTCCGGCGGCGTCTGCTTTCTCTCGTTTCCCACATCCGCGATCCCCGCATCGCCGCGACGATGACCGAAATCATGGGGCAGACGCAGGATCCCGGCCTGCTGGTGGAGTCGGCGATGTATTTCGTTCGCTATCCTTCGACCGAGCGGCACATGCTCCTCAAGATGCTCGGCAACAACGGCCAGTGGGAGGTTGCGATGGCGGCACAGCTCGCCCTGTCGCGACTCGGCGACGAGGGTGCGCGAAGCCATCTGAAACGGCTCGCCAAATCGCCCGCGCACCCGATTCGAATGGCGCTCGTCCAGGGCTTGTCGCGCCGGCCGATGATCGAGGATCGTGAACTCTACGAGATCTTCTGCCACGACCCGCACCCGCAGGTTCGTATCGCCGCGATCGCCGGCCTGCCCCTGTTCAAGGCCGACGAACGGGCGCGCATCCTCGCCGAGTGGCTTGGTCGCGAGCGCGACGAGACCGTCCAGCCCGTGCTTCTTCGAACGGCCGCGGCCGAAACATATCATGGTCTCTACCCAGAATTTTTCAAACTCCTCTCGAGCACCGTTCCCGCCCACCGGGAACTCGCCGTCCAGGCCCTCGTCGGCATGGGCGAGGCGATCATCGACCGCATCGTCAAGGCTTTTCCCAAACTCCCAATGGCAGCCCGCGAGCAGCTGCTGCTGGTCGCCGGCGGCATCGGCGGCGAAACGGCGAAGCAGCTCGTCCGCGAGCACCTCGGCGATCGGGAACGCTGGATGCGGATCAACGCCATGGAGGCGATGGCTCGGCTCGGCGCCCGCGAGGCGCTTCCCCTGCTAATGGAAATGGCCGGCCGGGAAAAAGACCCCTGGGTCAAGGCCTCGCTCCTGTCGGTCCTGAGCCGCCTCGGCGGGACCGAGCAGATTCCCGTCTGCGAAGCCGGCCTGGAATCCTCCGATGCGCGCGTCCGCGCGAACGCCGTCGAAGCCCTGGCCAAGCTGGGCGTCCGCGACCGCGAGCACCAGAAGCGGATCGAGCCGATGCTGCGCGATCCCAACGACCGCGTCCGCGTGAACGCCGCCATCGCACTTTCGAAGATGGGCGACCAGACCGTCATGCCGACCCTGACGGCGATGACGAAGGAGCCGACGAAATGGCTCCGCTCGTCCGCCGCGTTCGCTCTCGGTGAGATCGGCGATCGGGAAGGCGTTCCCGCCCTGATCGCCCTTCTCGACGATCGCGAGGACGTCGTGTATCGGAACGCGCTCGAAGCCCTCGGCAAGATCGCCGACATCCGGTCGCTGATTCCGATACTGCAGGAAAAAGCCAAGGGTCGTCTTCCCGCCGAATTCTTCGACGCGCTTCTGTCGAAATTCTCGCACCAGGCGAAACAGCAGTAGGAATTCCCGCGCAACAAAAACTTCCGGTCGTGCCGAGCCTGTCGAGGCACGTCGTGAGGAAGGCTTCGCTCTATCCCGGTTTTTCGCGTCGGTCGACACCGTTCGGATTTTCCGAGAACGTGCCGATGTGTAACGAGATACAGCATATTTTGCGCGACGGGGAGGTTACCAAACCATGATGCCTTTCGGGCGGATCGACACGCGATCCTGCGGCGCCCTGCTTGCTCTTTGGTTCGCGGTTCTGAGCCCGGCGATGTCCGCCGGCAGTGAAATTGAATTGAAGAACACCATGGTCAATCTCAGGAAAGGGCCGTCGACGCAGTCGGAAATTCTCGCTCAATTGCCCCCCCGCGCGCGCGTGACCGTCGTCGAGAAAACCGACAAGTGGTATAAGGTCAAATATTGTAAACACGTCGAGGGATTCGTCCACGGCAGTCTCGTGGCGTCGAAAGCCACTCCGAAAGCCGCGTCGAAACGGGAAACGGCACCAATGCGGGAACCCGCTTCCGATGCCGGCACTGAACTCGTTCGCCAGCAGGCGACGATTGCGTTCGCTCGATGCGACTGGGCAGAAGTCGTTCGCCTGCTCGACGAGACTCCTGGCGTGACGAATATCAGCGCCGGCGAAGGCTACATGCTGGGAATCGCCTATCGCGAGCTCGGCAGGTTCGACCGGGCGGAGGCCTCCCTGTTTCGCGCCCTGGGAGAACCCGAACGGAGCTGGGATGCGACGAGCGCCGAGATCTACCGCCAGCTTCTCGACATCCAACAGAAACGGAAACGCTGGATCCAGGTCATCGATACCGCAAAACGCATCACGACGCACCTTCCAGCGGCTCCCTGGGCCGTCAAGGCAAGGGCGGAAGCCTATCTTCAGCTTCGCAGGCCGGCCGAAGCCCTCGCCGAGTATCAGTCCATGCTCATGAAAAATCCCGACGAAGTGGACGCATTCGTCGGCATGGGGCGTGCACGGGTCGATCTGAACGATCTGCGCGGCGCCGAAGCGGATTTCAATACGGCGATCCGCAAGGCCCCGGGGCATGAACAGGCCTATCTCGGCCTCGCGGAGCTGCAGCTCGTCAAAAAACAGGCGCTCGAAGCCGAAGCCACCCTTCGAAAGGGCGTGGCGGCCGCTCCGGCATCGAAACTGCTGAAAGACCGGCTGGCGTACCTCGAAAAAGCGCGCCGCCTGGCCGAACAACGCGCCGATCTGCAGAAAAAGCGCGATCAGCTGACGGCAAAGCTGTGTTCCGGAGGCATCCAGTCCTGTCGGTTCACCGTCGTCGCGAAGCTCAAGCCGAAACTGTACGAGATCCGGCTCGATTCGGATGAACCGGCGTTCCTTCAGACCCGGCGGTCGGTATTTTCCGGACCGGGGTATCACGAGATTCCTCTGATCGACACCGGAGAAATCCCTGTCCGTCTCGCGCCGAGACGCGGCGGCTTCGTCAGCAGGGCGCGGCTGCTGAAGGAACTGACCGATGCGCAGGCCGTTCAGTATCAGCAGACGGGCATGGAGCTTCACGACGTAAACAAGGCTCTCGAGAAAATCATCAGCGAGCAGCAGCGGCACGCCGCAGCCGTTTCCGGTTGAGCGGGCCGGAAGCGAAAGGAGATCTGAAAAAGCGTCCGATGGGTGTACAACTCCCTTCGAGACTGGTAGAATAGGCTGAAACACCAAAATTAGAGTCTCGGTACCGGATCTTTCCGCCGGGCGAGGAACAGATGGAAGTTTCCCCGCCTCAGGACAGGCAAGAGCGGCACCCGAGGAGGCAAATATGAACGAACAGACCTGGCATCCCCGTGACTTGTTCCGGTCCGGCCTGTACCTGGCCGGTACGGTTATCCTGCTGGTTTCGATCGTCGCCCTTATCACCGCGTCCGGCTGCGGCGGCGGTGGCGGCGGCGGAATCACCGGCCTCCCCCTGTCGCAGGTCGCCCAGAACGGAACCATCACCGGTCGTGTCGTTGCCTCCGACCTGATCATCGCCTCCCGGCTTGCCGCCACCACGCAATCCGTCAAAGCCGGAACCCAGGCGATCGCGAATGCCGACGTCTGGCTCGAACAACTTCCCACCTTCCATACCCGGACCGATTCGGAAGGCCGGTTCACGCTGACCGGCGTTCCCCTCGGATCCTACCGGGTCGTCGCGAAACTCTTTTCGCCCCTGACCCAGGAAACCTACAAGATCCGCTCCGTGAATTTCAGTCTCGGCGAGGATGCGAACGCGCATAATGCCGGCGATCTCGGCGTCAAAAAAGCGGTGAACCAGGTCAGCGGCATTCTCCGCGACAATACCGGCCGTCCGCTTCCCTTCGCGAGAATGGCGCTGTGGGGCGAAACGTTCACGACGGATAGTAATGGATATTTTATAACCCCGCCCCTCCCTGAAGAGGAAACGGGCGCCGAGGTGACGGTCGTCGGCTCCAGCGAAATCAGGGAAACCGTTTTCGAAGTTGCATATATATCTGGAACTATTCCTGTCGTCGAGATCTCGGTTCCGACCCAGACCCAGACGCCGCAGGCTCCCGTGGCGAGAATCGCCGCGTCCTCCGTCCTGGTCACGCCGAACCAGCTCGTCACGCTCAGCGCCGATGCGGACGACCCGCTGGGGGCGACCAGGGACAGGCTCGGCTTCACCTGGTCCGCGACGGCGGGCCAGCTCGCGTCCGGTTCCTATCCCTGGACCGTCCGCTGGACGGCCCCGGCGTATGACACCGTTGCCACGGTTTCCGTCGTCGTCGTCAACGGCTCCGGCCTATCCGGAACGGCCCGGGTTCCGATCACGGTCGGGGCGGGCGGCGTGAACCAGCGGCCTGCGATCAGCAACGTGACGGCGTCCGGAACGTCCGGCGATATCGCGATCACCTACGCCGTCACCGATCCCGAGAACGATGCCGTTTCGCTCGCCGTCCATTACTCGCTCGACGGCGGAACGAGCTGGACCCAGACGACGCATTTCACGGGGACCAGCACGGGAATCACGCCGGGGACGGGAAAATCCATCATCTGGCACTCGGCCGTCGATGCCCCTTCCGCGACTTACACGGCCCGGATCAAACTGATCCCCTCTGATGCTGGCGGGAACGGAACGGCCGGCATCTCGGCTTCATTCCCGATCGACAATACCAGCATCGCCGTCGTCAGCAACGTGATGACCGCGGTCGGGACCTCGACGGTCGTCATCACGTACGATCTCGACGAACCGTCAAACCGGGCCTGTTCGATCGCCGTCGCCTATTCCCTAAACGGCGGCACGACGTTCACACAGACGACCAGCGTGACGGGATCGACCTCCGGAGTCACCCCCGGCACGGCGAAAACGCTGACCTGGAACTGGCCGCAGGATGTCACGCCGCCCCAGAGCAACGTGGTTTTACGCGTGACGCCCGATAACGGCGTCACCCCGGGCACCCCGGGCCTTTCTTCCGCGTTTTCGCTCGGCACGGCCAACAGTGCGCCGGTCGTTTCGAACGTGATTGCGAGCGGTTCGAGCGGCAACATCACGATCGGCTACGCCCTCGCGGACGCGGACGGTAATGCCTGCTCGATCATCGTCGAATACTCGACGAACGGCGGCACCTCCTGGACGACCACCACCAACGTAACGGGCACCTCCGGGGTTCAGCCCGGAAATAATAAATCTCTCGTCTGGAGTTCGTCGGCCGACATCACGACGAACCAGGCGAACGTGGCAGTCCGCCTGACGGCCAATGACGGGACCGTCAGCGGTTCCCCGGCCGTATCCTCCAGTTTTGCGGTCAATAATCAGGGCTTGACCAACAGTGCGCCGGTCGTTTCGAACGTGACGGCGAGCGGCACGAGCGGGAACATCACGATCGGGTACACGCTCGCCGACGCCGAAAGCGACGCCTGCTCAATCGCGGTCGAGTTTTCAACGAATGGCGGCACCTCCTGGACGCCGACCTCCAACGTCACCGGAACGACGGGCATTGCGCCCGGGACGGGAAAGCAGATCATCTGGATTTCCTCGTCCGACATCCTGACGAACGAATCGAACGTCAGAGTGCGGCTGACGCCGAACGACGGGAAAATCAGCGGAACCGCGGCGAGTTCGTCGGTCTTCTCGGTGAACAACGGCGGAGTCGTGAATACGGCGCCGGTCATTTCGAGCGTGACGACGAGCGGCACGAGCGGGAACATCACGATAGGCTTCACGCTTGCCGATTCCCAGGGCGATGCCTGCACGATAGGCGTCGCCTTCTCGGTTGACGGCGGAACGACGTGGGCGACGACGACGAACGTCATCGGCTCGACCGGCGTCACGCCGGGAAGCGGAAAAGCCCTCGTCTGGAGCTCTTCCGCCGATATCAGTACGAACCAGGCGAACGTGAAGGTGCGTCTCGTCCCGAACGATGGCAAGGTGTCCGGCGCGGCGGCGATCTCTTCGACGTTTTCCGTGAACAACGGAGGCATTCCGAACACGGCGCCCGTCGTTTCCGCCGTCACCACGAGCGGCACGAGCGGGAACGTCACGATCGGGTACACGCTCGCCGACGCCGAAAGCGACGCCTGCTCGATCGCGGTCGAATACTCGCTCAACGGCGGCACGAGCTGGACGCCGACCTCGAATGTCACGGGAACCACGGGCGTTGCGCCGGGCTCGGGAAAAACGATCATCTGGATCTCCTCGATGGATGTAAGCACGAACCAGACGAACGTGAAGGTCCGGCTGACGCCCAGCGACGGAAAAGTCAGCGGCACAGCGGCCTCGTCCGCCGTCTTTGCTCTTCAGAACGGCGGTTCAGCCGTCGTCAGCTCGGTTCTGACCTCGGTCTCCGGCTCGGACGTCACGATCACCTACAATCTCACCGAACCGTCGAACGCGAACTGCTCGATCGGCGTCGAATACTCTCTGAACGCCGGTACCAGCTGGACGCCGACAACGCGGCTTACGGGAACCACGACGGGCGTCGTTCCCGGCACCGGTCGCACCGTCGTCTGGAACGCGGGCCTGGATGTAAGTCTGCCGCAGGCCACCGTCAAGGTTCGCCTCACCCCCAACAACGGGATCGCCTCCGGAACGCCTGGCGTGTCTGATACGTTTTCCATCGGGGCTCTCAACAATGCTCCGTCCATCACCAGTGTTACTCCTTCCGGAACCAGCGGCGATATTTCGATCACCTACTCGCTGACCGACGCCGATAACGACGCCTGCTCGATCGGGTTCGGCTACTCCCTCGACGGCGGAACGACCTGGGCGACGAGCACGCATCTGACCGGAACGACGACGGGCGTCATGCCCGGTACGGGCAAAACGCTGACCTGGAATTCGAGCACGGATTTCTCGACGAATCAGACGAACGTCAAAGTCAGGTTGGTTCCGAACGACGGCAAGGTGAGCGGAACTCCTGGAATTTCCGGGGTGTTCACGGTGAACAACGCCGCAGTCGCGACGGTTTCGAACGTTCGCACCTCCGTCACGAACCAGACCGTGACGATCACCTACGATCTGACCGACGCGACGGCCCAGCCGAGCTCGATTCAGGTCGAGTATTCGCTCAACGGCGGCAGCACCTGGGCCGTCACCACGCAGTTGACCGGTACGACGACGGGTATCACCCCCGGAACGGACCGGACGATCGTCTGGAACTCGGCGCAGGATGTGAGCGGCACGCAGAACACCGTCAAGGTGCGCGTCTCGGCGAATAACGGCTCCGGCTTCGGCCCTGCCGGCACCTCCGCCCTTTTCTCGATCACCGGCGCCAACAACCCGCCGGTGGTGTCGGGGGTCTACGTGACCGGCACCTCGGGCAATATCACGATCGGTTATGCCCTGGCCGATGCCGACAGCGATCTGTGCAGTATCGCCGTTGCCTACTCGCTCGACTCCGGAACGACATGGGCGACGACGACGGCCCTGACCGGCACAACGGCGAACATCACCCCCGGAACCGGGAAAACCATCACCTGGAACTCGGCCGCCGACGTCGTCGGCAACTACACCGACGTCGTGAAGGTGCGGGTCGTGGCGAACGACGGCAAGGTGAAAAGCGCTCCCGGCGTGTCCGCCGCCTTCACGATCAACAACAACAGCCTGCCGGTGGTCTCGGCCGTGACGACGAGCGGCACCTCCGGCAACATCACGGTGACCTACACGCTCGCCGACAGCGACGGCGGGGCTTCTTCGATCGCCGTCTTCTATTCGACCGACGGCGGCGCCAACTACAAGCAGACGACGAACGTCACGGGTGTCACGAGCGGCATCACTCCCGGAAGCGGCAAGACGTTCATCTGGGTGTCCCCGTCGGATGTTCCCGGAAGCACGGCAAACGCCCGTCTGAAGATCATTCCGAACGACGGCACGGCCGACGGAACCCCCGGTGAATCGTCGATCTTCACGGTGAACAACAACACCGCCCCGGTGCTTTCCGATCTGAACGTGAGTGGCGGAACGGGAGACATCGCGGTCGGCTTTACCCTGTCGGATGTCGACGGAAACGCCTGCTCCATCAGTCTTTCCTACTCGATCGACGGCGGCAGCACCTGGACCCAGAGTAATAATATAACGGGTGGTGTTGGAGTGACGCCGGGCAGCGGCAAGAGCATCGTCTGGAACTCCGCGGCCGATATCAGCAGCTATCAATCGAACGTGAAGATCCGAATCACCGCCAACGACGGGTACGTCAACAGCGCGACGCTCACCTCGTCGACGATCACGGTGAACAACAACAACCTGCCCACGATCAGCAACGTGCTGGTGAGCGGCAATTCGGGCGCGATCACGATCACCTACACGCTGGCGGATGCCGACAGCGCCTCCTGCTCGGTCAAGGTCTACTTCAGCACCGATGGCGGCGGCACCTGGACCCAGACCACGCAGGTCACGGGATCGGTGAACAACGTCGCGCCGGGCACGAACCGCGGCATCACCTGGGACTCGACGATATCGATTCCCGGCAACGAATCCAACGTCAAGTTGCGACTCGTTCCCTTCGACGGCATCGGCAACGGAACGGCAGGCGAGTCGAGCTCCTTCGCCGTCAGCAATAACTCCCTGCCAGTCGTCACCAACGTGACGACGTCCGGAAGCTCCGGTGATATAACGGTCAGTTATACCTTGAGCGATACGAACGGCGACGCCTGTTCGATCGCGGTCGAATACTCGCTCAACAACGGCTCGACCTGGACCGCGACGACGAACCTGACCGGCACGCTGACCAATCTCGCGCCCGGCTCGGGGAAGAGCTTCGTCTGGCGCTCGTCGGAAAACTTCCAGTCGAACCAGGTCGCCGTGAAAGTGCGTATCACGCCTTCGGACAAATACGGTGCTGGTACCCCGGGCGGCTCGGCGGCCTTCGCGGTGAACAACAACGCCCTGCCCGTGATCAGCAACGTCCTGACCTCCGGATCCAGCGGGACCGTGACGATCACCTACACGCTCGCCGATGCCGACGGCGGCGCCTCGGTCGTGTCCATGCAGTATTCCATCGACGGCGGCGTCACCTATACCTCCACCTCCAACATCACAGGGGCGACGACGGGCGTCACTCCCGGAACGGGGAAGACCATTTCCTGGAATACGCCGCAGGACATCCCTGGCCGCTCGACCGGGGTCAAGGTCAAGCTCACCCCCAACGACGGCAGCGGAAACGGCACGCCGGGCGAGTCGTCGACCTTCACGGTCAACAACAACACCCTTCCGGTCATTTCCGGCGTCACCACGTCGGGAACATCCGGTGACATCACGGTCACCTACAACCTCACGGATGCCAACAACAACCCCTGCAGCGTCAGGCTCCAGTATTCGCTCGACGGCGGCGGTTCATTCAATACCACGAGCAATTATTCCGGTGCGACGACGGGCGTCACGCCGGGAAACGGCCGCGTCATCACCTGGCGGTCGGCGAGCGACATTCCGGGCAACCAGGCCAACGTCAAGGTGCGCCTCATCGCCAACGACACCTATGGCGACGGGGCGGCGGCGGAATCGAACACGTTCTCCGTCACGAACAACAACCTGCCGTCGATCAGCGGCATCACAGTCACCGGAACCTCGGGGACGATAGGCATCACCTATACGCTTGCCGATGCGAACAACGACGCATGCTCGGTGACGGTGGCCTACTCGACGGATGGAGTGAACTATACTACGACGTCGAACGTGTCCGGCGACACGTCGGGCGTTATTCCGGGCTCGAGCCGTTCGATCTCGTGGACTTCGTCGTCTGATATCGCGGGATATGCGGCGTCCGTGCGCATCCGCCTGATTCCGAACGACGGCTCGGGCGCCGGCAGCGCGGCTATCTCATCGCCGTTCGCGATCAACAACAACACGGCGCCGACCGTTTCGAACGTGCTCGTCAGCGGAACGTCCGGCAACGTCACGATCACCTACAACCTGACCGATCCGAACAACGACCAGTGTTCGCTTCTCGTCTATTATTCGCTGAACAATGGCACGTCCTGGACGGAGACGAAGAATCTGACCGGCACCGTGACTGGCCTCCTGCCCGGAAACGGGAAGACGCTCATCTGGAACTCCGCGGCAGACGTCAGCGGGACCCAGGCAAACGTCAAGGTGAAGCTGCTTCCGAACGACGGCATCACCGCCGGAACCGAGGGCGTTTCCGCGGCCTTCGCCCTCTCGAACAATGCCCTGCCGACGGTTTCCAACGTGCGCACGTCAGGTTCGTCCGGCCCGATCACGATCACCTATGACCTGACGGATCCGAACAGCGATCCCTGCTCGATCGCCGTGTATTACTCGACCGACGGCGGCACCAACTATACGCAGACGACGGCGCTGACCGGCGCGACCTCGAGCGTTCCGATCGGCACGAACAAGACCGTCACCTGGAACAGCGCGACGAACCTCCCCGGCGCCGCGACGGTCAGGGTGAAGGTCGTGCCCAGCGACGGCAGCGGAACGGGCACGCCGGGCGAGTCGGCCAGCTTCGCCATCACGAACAACTCGCTTCCCATCGTCTCTGCCGTCACGACGACCGGCGCGAGCGGCAGCATCGGTATCACCTACACGCTGACGGATGCAGATACAAATCCGTGCAGTATCGCGCTCTACTACTCGATCGACAACGGGGCGAACTACGCGCGCGCGCTCGGCACGTCGGGCACCACGACCGGCATCGTTCCCGGAAGCGGCAAGACGCTCACCTGGAACTCGTATTCGGACGTCACCGGCAACTACGGATCCGTGAAGCTGAAGATCGAGCCGAACGACGGATACGCGACCGGCACCGCCGGTATCTCCAGCGGGTTCTCGATTTCCAACAACCGTCTGCCGACCGTGTCGAACGTCGTGGCGAGCGGAACGGGCGGCGACATCACGCTGACCTACACGCTTTCCGATCCCGACAACGACACATGCAGCATCAAAGTGTTCTATTCGATCAACGGCGGATTGTTCGTGCGCACCGAAAGCCTCCTCGGAACCATCAACAATATCGTTTCCGGCACGGGACGCACGATTGTCTGGTCTTCGGCTGACAATATCGCAAGCAATGTAAGCAACGTGCGGGTTCGCATCCAGCCTTCGGATGCCTGCGGCGATGGAACGTACGGCATTTCTTCCTCCTTCGCCGTCAACAACAACAATCTCCCGGTTGTTACCAACGTCACCACCACCGGAACCAGCAACAATGTGACGATTTCGTATGACCTCACGGAACTAGACGGGGCGGCATGCTCCATCGCCGTCGCCTACTCGACCGACGGCGGCACGACCTGGACGACGACCACGAAGCTGACCGGCGACACGACCGGCCTTGTTCCCGGCACCGGAAAATCGATCGTCTGGCGCTCGTATGAAGACTTCAAGATCAACTACGCGAACGTGAAGGTGAAGGTGACCGCCACGGACGATCAGTCCCCCGGAACCCCGGGCATCAGCGGCTTCTTCGCGGTGAACAACAACCACCTGCCGGTCGTTTCGAACGTCGTCCCGACGGGAGCGTCGGGGCCGATTCTCCTGACCTACGATCTGAACGATCTCGACGGCCATCCGGCGAGTCTGACGGTCGAATACTCGCTCAACGGCGGCACGAACTGGACGACCACCACGAACGTGAGCGGCCCCCTGACGGGCCTTGCGACGGGCACCGGCAAGACGCTCACCTGGAACTCGAACGCCGACTTCGTCACGAAGCAGGCCTCCGTCCTCGTCCGCCTGACGCCAAACGACGGCATCGGTGTTGGAGCGAGCGGGACGACGGCACCGTTCCCGGTGAACAACAACTACTTCCCCATCGTCTCGGGCGTGGAAACGTCCGGAAACAGCGGCGGGATCCTGATCATCTACGACCTGGCCGACGGCAACAACAACTTCTGCAGTCTCACCGCCGAATACTCGCCCGACGGAGGAACGACGTGGGCCTCCGCCACGCTGAGCGGGACTGTCTCGGGGCTTACCCCGGCACAGGATCTGCAGGTGTTCTGGAACTCGACGACTAATTACACCGGAAGATCGACCAACATGAAAATCCGGCTGATTCCGAACGACTCGTTCGATTCAGGCGTTCCGGGCGTATCGAACGCATTCACGCTCGACAACAATTTGATGCCGTATATAAACGGAACCCCCACCACTTCCGGAACGAGCAATGACATCACCGTGAATTACAATCTCGCCGACTCGAACGGAGATCCCTGCTCGATCCAGGTCGAATACTCGACGAACGGCGGCGTAAGCTATGCAGCGACGACGAATCTGGTCGGTTCGACGACGGGCATTCTTCCCGGCGCCCGATCCATCGTCTGGAAGTCGTATGCGGATTTCCAGGCGGTCACGACGAATGCGATGGTCCGAATCACGCCGTCCGACCCGTATGTTGCCGGTCCTTCGAATACGACGTCCCAGTTCTCGCTCAACAACAATGTGTTGCCGGTCGCGTCGAATCTCGTCGCGAGCGGCACCAGAGGGAACATCGATCTGACGTTCGATCTCGCCGATGCCAACGGCAACACGATGTCGGTCGCGCTCGAATACTCCCTCAACGGCGGAACGAGCTGGACTCCGACCACATATGTGACCGGAACGACGACCGGCCTCGCCACGGGTACCGGCAAAACTCTTGTCTGGAACTCGCTTTCCAACTTCAGCACCTACCAGTCGAACGTGAAGCTCAAGATCACGCCGAGCGACGCGGTCGGGGCTGGCACGGCCACCACCACGGGCGTTCTCGTGATCGACAACAACCAGTACCCGGTCGTCAGCAACGTCAGAACGACCGGAAGTTCGGGCGATATCAGTCTCTTCTACGACCTCGCTGATGCCAATTCCGATCAGTGTTCCATCAAAATCGAGTATTCGAAGGACAACGGATCGACCTGGACCGAGACGACCAGCCTCAGCGGCCCGACGTCGAATATCACTCCCGGAAACAACAAAACCCTTACCTGGCAGTCGGCTTCCGACTTCACGGAAAAGCGCGCCCAGGTGAAGGTCCGCATCACTCCGAACGACGGTTATCCAAATTGTGCAGGTGTGACAAGCGAATCGGCCGCCTTCGGCATGAACAACTCACTCCCAACGACGACCATAACGGCATTGTCACCGACATATGCGGCAAATGAATATCGTGGACCCATAACCGTAACCTTCAACCTGACGGATATGGATTCAGATCCCTGCGATATGACGCTGAGTTATTTGCTGCCAAACGGAACCTATGCGACAGCGACAGAAGTTACCGGAAACGTGACGAATGTCATTCCCGGTGTCGGATGGCAGGTAACATGGAATACATTCACCGATTACAAAACCAGTACGGATTCGATGAAGTTGCGGTTGGCTCCCAAAGACGATGTCGGCACCGGAACGTATTTCGAAACGACCGCATTCAAGCTTTATAACCAGCACCAGCCCCGCTTGACAGATATCAAGCAAGTTTCTGCCGGATCACAATTCTCTGGGGCTTTAACAAATTCCGGAGACTTGTATTTCTGGGGGTTTAACACGTATGGCCAGTATGGCACAGGAAATGTCACGGCAAGTCGGAGCCCGATCCTTTCACCGGTAACCGGTCTTAAGGAGTTTTCCTGCGGTGGACAGCACGTTCTTGGACTCAAGAATAATGGAACCGTCTGGGCTTGGGGATATAACGGGCAAGGTCAGCTCGGAACGGGGTCCATCACACCAGCGTATTCCTATAACGAGGTACAAGTACCCGGTCTTTCATCGATAGTCCACGTCTCCGCAGGATATGCTCACTCCCTTGCAGTACGAAGCGATGGGACAGTATGGGGTTGGGGAAGCAACGTCTACGGGCAGGTTGGTGATGGCGCAACCGGAGGGACCAGATATTCTCCCGTTCAGGTTGTTCTCCAGGGAGCGGCTAATGTCATCAATGTTTCTGCCGGTGGAAGTTATTATGGCAATTATAACGGTCACAGCCTTGCCTTGCGATCTGACAAGACCGTATGGGCCTGGGGATACAACGGCTATGGGCAACTCGGAAATGGAGGCACCACAGCAACAGCCACACCGGTTCAGGTTATGCAGGATGCGACGACACCTCTTACTAATGTAATTGCTATTGCTGCAGGTTCCGACCACAGTCTTGCGCTGAAAGAGGATGGAACGGTGTGGGCATGGGGATATGGCGGACAAGGTCAGATCGGCGATGGGGGCACAGGCAATAAAAGCTTTGCCACCCAGGTGAAACTGTCTGCAAGCGTGCCTCTCGGGGGTGCGAAGAGTATCGCAGCTGGGGGAATGTTTTATTCTTCAGGTACCCCCTATGGAAGCAGCATGGCACTCCTCGAAGATGGAACGGTTTGGTCCTGGGGGTATAATGGGTATGGACAACTTGGTGTGGATACCGGCAGCTCGAACAAGTCGTATGCTACGAAAGTCTGGGGGTTGTCGGGGATTACAACGATTGCCATGGGTGGACGATGGGCGAATGATGCCACGTATGGTTATCACACTATTGCAGGTGGTCCGACAGGCCTTTGGGCATGGGGCCATAATGATAACGGCCAATTGGGAACAGGGGATGCTTCAACATATTATAATCCATGGAATAACCGACCCTGAGTCGTACTTATCGATTTACTCCAGCCGCCTGGCGACAGGCGGTTTTTCTTTTGGGAAAAATTGAAACTCAACATATCCGTGACGGTTGCCGATGTTTATTGGGACTATGCACGGCAAAACGTGGAAAGACGATGTGAAGCCGGCCGGGGCGGGCGCGATGAGCGGCCTGTGGCGCGGGCTGGCTCGGGTCGGCATGTTTGCGGCGGTTCTGGCGATCGGAACGGCTGTGATGACGGACGGTTCGGTGAGCCGGGCCGCGGTCATTCGTGCCGAGAGTGATTCCCCGAAGGCCGTGGCGACGCCGCGGCACGAGGCTATGTTCGTCGAAGCCGATTACAGGCTTCCGGACGGGATCGATGTCGGCGAGAGCGAACCCTACGGGGCAGCGGGCCAGGGGAGCTACGGCCTGTTCTCTGTCGAGAACGCGCTCGTGTCACGCGCAGATGCCTGGCACCTGGGGTTCCAGTATCGGTACGAGCGGTATCGGTATCTCGACGGCAAGAACGGCCAGATCAAGGGCAGTCAGACGTTGTATCCGATCAGCCTGATTCGTCAGACGGGAAACTGGGCGTTCGGCATGACCGTGCCGTTCCAGCAGTGGGAGGCGACGGCCGATGCCGGAAACAAGCCGTATGCGAAGCTTTCCGGGCTGCACGACGTCGACGTCAGGGCGACCCGGCAGGTGTGGGTGAAAGACGACGGCTCGCAGGGCGTCACGGCGCACCTGGCCGGCAGAATCCCAGGCGGCAAGTATGACATTCCCTACCGGGACTTCACCGGTAAAACCCGGAACGGCGTGAAAGTCGGACCGGCCTGGGCGTCGCGTGGCGGATGGCTCGAGGCCGGCGGCGCGTATTCCCGAAAGATCGACGAGTCCTGGCTGTCGCATCTGAACCTCGCCTACGCTTATGACGCGCAGGACGCCATGAGCCGGCTGACCTACGGCGGCTCGCTCGATTACCGGCTCGGCCAGAACATGGCCCTCACCGGCCAGGTGAACGGAACGTATTGGGCCGTGTCCGACGGCCTCGACGGCGGCATGTGCGATCTCCTGCTCGGGGCGGTTCTTTTCAACGACCGCTGGCAGGTCAGCTTCGGCGTGCCCATCGGTCTCCAGCACGACTGGGGCTTCGGCCACGACATCGGCTTCACGGGCGGCGTCAGCACGACCTGGTAGGAGACGACGAACCACGGAGTCACAGAGACACGGAGACAATTTCACCACAAAGATACAAAGACCTTTTCACCGCCGAGGCACAGAGACGCAGAGATTGAAAAAATGTACTAAGATATTTTCCTCGGCGTCTCAGCGTCTCCGCGGTGAATCGTTCGAATTTCAACATACCAGACACCAAGACACCAAGACACGAAGAACGGTTGTAACAAATAGTTAACTATACTTTGTGCCTGGTATGTGGATTTCGTTTCAAGAACCGATCCGCGGATGACACCCCAGAATGGGTCGCATCCTCGTGCCGCAAGGACGGTACGCGAACCGCCTGGATTGCCGACGGTGAAAAGGTTGCTTTTTCCATACCGGTCTATTTATCATTGAGGTTCACGACCGGGATGTATCGCTTCGTTTCGCTTCCGGTCGCCGGAATGAATCCTTCGCGAGGAGAAACGAATGCAGAAGGTGCATCCGACCCGCACGATGTGGGAAGTGGGCCGCTGGCGACTGGATGGCGCAGTCCAGGCGGTCCCGTCGTCCGTTGCCCGGAATATGCTCGGCTGGATTTCGGCCGTGATCCTGATTACCCTTCTATCTGTTCCGGCGGCCCGGGCCGCCGATCCCGAGCTCGAGTCGCTGGCCCTGCTCTACGAGCCCGAGACGGTCGTCACCGCCACGCGGCTTCCCGAGCCTGCGATCGAGTCGCCGGCCATCATGTCGGTGTTCACGGCGCAGCAGATTCGCGCACTCGGCGTCGACACGCTTCCCGAACTGCTCCAGTTCGTTCCTGGCTTCAACCCGTGGAAATCCATCGCCGGCGACTGGTGGCCGGGGCCCCGCGGCATCCTCGACTCGAACCGCAGCTTCATGGTCATGGTCGACGGCATCAGCATCAACAACCAGTTCCTCGGCTCCCCATACTGGACGTGGGATCTGCTCGACCTGTCGCGCTTCTCGCGCATCGAGGTCATGCGCGGCCCGGGTTCGGCGCTGTACGGCTCGAGCGCCTTTCTGGCCGTCATCAACTGCATCACCGACGACCGGCCGGCCGACGCCGGCTATCTGAAAACGACCCTCGGCTCGTTCGAACGGCGCGGGATCGCCCTGGGAAGGGTGTTCAAGGCCGGGAAGACGACCATCGACCTGAACGTGTCGGGCGAAGGCTCCGACAGCCAGGACCGGTTCGTCGCCGTCGACGGCTACGGCAAGAGCGGCCTCACGCACGACGCCTACACGAAGAAGGACCTGATGCTCAAGGTCACCGATCCCCGGGGGCTCACCTTTCTCGCCCAGCACGTCGAGGGGAACCGCGAAGGCTATATCGGATATTTCAACAATCTGAACGAGAAGACGTTCTTCCGCCGCTCGAACGATCTGCTGACGCTGAAATACCACCGCACCCTGAAGGACTCGGCGGAACTGACGAGCCGGGTTTTCTACAACCAGTTCCTCGACAGCGAGCGCGCCGAGGCGATCAGCCCGGGCGTGCTGTTCCCGCTCACCGGGCTCGTGTATCCGCTCGGAGCGATGCGAGAAGACCACTCTCGCGACTCGGTCTGGGGAATCGATGTCCTCTTCAAGGCCGCTCCGATCGGCCGTCACCTGTTCAGCGTCGGCGCCGAGAAGACATTCACCGATCTCGCGGAATCGGCGGTTTTTGGTTCCTTCGGCACGCCGGCCGACCCGGCGGCTCTGGCCTTCATCCCTGGCGAGTATCCCGAACCCGGTCGGATGGACAACACGTCGATGTTCCTGCAGGACGACATGTCACTGGCGACCAACCTGCGTCTCGTCGTCGGGGCGAGATACGACGACCATTCCGACTTCGGCGGCACCTGGAATCCGCGTGCCGGACTGATCTATCGGTTCAACGCACGGTGGACCGGGAAGCTGTTGTATGGGCATGCCTATAGAAATCCCGACTTCCATGAAATGGCCGGGAACGCCGCGCTGAAAAGCGAGAATATCCGGACGACCGAGTTCCAGCTGCTCGGCGAACCATTTCCCGGCTGGTTTTCGAAAATCGATGTGTTCATCAACCAGTTGCGAGATCGCATTCAGAGCACGAATACATTGCTCTATACAAATATCGGCCGCACGGATTACGACGGGATCGAGTTCGAAACCCGCAAGCGATTTGGCCGCGGTCAGGAAGTGTTCGCCAACGTCTCGACGTTTCGCCGGCGAGCCTTGTCCACTCCCATCGAGTTTGCTCCCGAGCTGCCGCAGAACAAAGTCAATCTGGGCTACTCGTTCCGCATGAACAACTATGAGACCAGCCTCTGGGGTACGGCGACCTCCCGTCGCTCTCGAAACGTCGCCGATATGCGCGATTCGCTGCCCGGCCTCGGCCTCCTGAATCTGACCGTCACCAGACTCGGCTTTCCCGGCATGGCCGACCGGATCACGCTGAAGGTGAAAAATCTTCTCAACACGTATACCTCGATGTCGCCAGTATATATAGGCGATGGTATATTTGAAGACTTCCCCCAGCCTGGTCGACAGATCACTTTGGAAATGACCTGGGATCTGTGAACGAAGACCCCGACATCGCCATGAAGATACGAAGGCATCGCATGCCGTGCCCGCTCACGACGGTGCTGCTGGCGTTCGCGCTTGCGTTCGCGACGCTGCTTCCCTGTCGAGCCGAACCGGAGGTCTGGGCGTTTTTCCGATCCGATGTTCCCCTGTATCTCGCGATCGTTCAGCAGCTGGAGACCCGACTCAAGCGGCAGTTCGTGAGCTGCCCGGTCGAGAAAACGACCTCGAGTTTCATCGACAGCCGCTCCCCGAGCATCGTCATCGCGTTCGGCGAGGCCGGGCTGAAACGGGCTCTCACCATGACCTGGAACGTGCCGATCCTGTCCGTGTTCGACGGCGATGAGGGGCATGATTCCAGGGTCGTTCCGATCGAGATCTCTCAACCGCATCATCTCCAGGTCAGGACCCTGAAGAAGCTGAATCCCGGCCTGAAAACGATCTGGTATCCCTATGCCGGAGAGGATTTCAAACCCGCGCCGACTCTCGAAAAAGCCGCCCAAGAGGATGGTGTGAATCTGGTCGTGAACCGACTCCAGGATCCCCGGTCGCTTCCCGAGGCCCTTCGTGCCCTGGATGCCTCGACCGTCGCGACGATCCTGCCGCCCGACCCTGGGCTGATGAACGATGCGGTGACGCGGCCGATCATGCTAGCGGCGTTCCGTTCCCAGTCGGTCATTGTCGGATTTTCCGAAGGGCTCGTGAAGAAAGGCGCGGGGTTCGCCTACATACTCACACCGGAACGGCTGGCGGCCTGGCTGGACGACGTCGTCACGAAATACGACCGCCGCTCTCCCGTGAGGAAATTCGAAAACTGGAGCCTGATCCTGAACGCGACGATTCTCGACAAGCTGCGTCTGTCGCCTCCCGCCGACGTGCGGAACGCGGCAGACAAGGTGTTCTGAGGAACAGGCCGTATGTCATCGCTTCGAATCAGAATTCTCGTCGCCTTTCTCGTGGCCATGGTTCTTCTCGAGGCGGGCCTGGGGCTCTGGCATTACAGGCACATGCGATGGCTGCTGGAAACGCGCTTCGAACTGTCGGCCCGAACCTTCGCGGCGCAGATCGCCCGGCAGGCGGTTCCCTCGGTGTTCGCCGAAGACGTGGACCAGCTTCAGGCGCTGGCGACCCAGGCGTCGGATATTCCCTCCCTCGATTTCATCAGCTTCAGGAACGAAGTCGGAGCGACGATTTTTTCGGCGATCATACCGTCATCGACCCGGAACGGACCGAACATGGTTCCCCTCATCCCCAGGGATCAAGCGACTTCGTCCATGTTCCTGAATGTCATGAACGGCCTGATCGCCCAGGAGCCGGTGGTTTTGACGAGCTTTGCACCGGAAGACGCCGGCGCATCCTCGACCCGATTCATCGGAAGCGTTATCCTTGGCTTCTCGAGGGGCGAAATCGAGCAGCAGTTGTTCGCTACGAAACGCATTCTCGTCCTGTCGGGCGTCTTCTTCGCGTTCGTGGCGCTGCTGATGACGATTCTGCTCGAACGCTGGGTGACGACGCCGCTGATCCATCTCATCGAAAAGATCCGCGATATCGCCAAGGGCGATCTCTCGATCAGGGTGAACGTGCCCGATACGACGGGCGAGATCAACATTCTGTGTCATTCGGTCAACCAGATGGCCGACGCCCTCCAGGACCACACCTCGACGCTCGAACAGCGGGTGCAGGACCGCACCGTGCAGCTCGAGTCGGCGAACCAGGAACTGGAAGCCTTCGCCTACTCGGTTTCGCACGATCTGCGGGCGCCCCTGCGCGGCATCGACGGCTGGAGCCTGGCCCTGCTCGAAGACTGCGCCGACAAGCTCGACGAGCAGGGAAAACAGTATCTTGGCCGCGTCAGGAGCGAAACCCAGCGGATGGGCCAGCTGATCGACGAGCTGCTGCAGCTTTCCAGGGTGACCCGGTCGCCGTTCCAGCCGAGAGACGTGGACTTGGCCGCGCTGGCGTACCGCATCGCGGACCGGCTGACGGAAAGCAGTCCCGGTCGTACGCTGACGTTCCGGATCGAGCGCGAGATGGTTGCACGGGGTGATCCGGCGCTTCTCGAAATTGCCTTAACAAATCTGTTCGAAAATGCGGTAAAATTCACCGGTCCATGTTCTGATGCACAGATCGAATTCGGCCGCGTCGTCGTCGACGGGAAACCGGCATTCTCGGTGCGGGACAACGGGGTCGGGTTCGATATGGCATACTATTCAAAGCTGTTCGGGGCGTTCCAGCGCCTGCACAAGGCGTCGGAGTTCCCCGGCACGGGAATCGGCCTCGCCACGGTCGCACGCATCATTCACCGCCATGGAGGACGCGTCTGGGCCTCTTCTGAACTGGGAAAAGGCGCTTCTTTCCAATTCACCCTCGAGGAAAAAGCATGAAACAGAAAACGATTCTTCTCGTCGAAGACAATCAGAACGACATCGGCCTGACGCAGCGCGCGTTCGAAAAATGCCGGATCTACAACGATCTCATCGTCAAGGAAGACGGCCAGGAGGCTCTCGATTTTCTTTTCGGCAAGGATGGCAAGCCGGGCGCCGCGGACAACATCCTTCCGATGCTGGTCATGCTCGATCTGAAGCTGCCGCGCATCGACGGCCTCGAGGTGCTGCGGCGGATCCGGGCAGACGTGCGCACCCATCGCATGCCCGTGGTCATCCTGACATCATCCAAGGAAGAGGAGGACGTGGCGGCCAGTTACGACCTGGGCGCGAACAGCTACATCCGCAAGCCGGTTGATTTCCAGCAGTTCGCCCAGGCGGTCCAGAACCTCGGATTATACTGGTTGGTATTGAACGAGCCGCCGCCCACGATCAAGAAGGGATGACCATTCTTCACTGCCTTCAGATCGAAGATTCGGAAAGCGATGCCGAGCTGATTCTCCGGCTTCTGCGCAAATCCGGGTTCGACGTCGACGGCGAGCGGGTGGAGACGGCCGAAGCGTTCAGGGCCGCCCTTCCCGTCAGGCAGTGGGACATCATCATCGCCGATTACCAGCTTCCCTCCTTCGACGCGCCGGCCGCGCTCGCGATGATCAGGGAAGTCGGTCTCGACATTCCCTGCATCGTCGTTTCGGGGATGATGGGCGAAGAGATCGCCGTCCGGATGATGAAGGATGGAGCGGCCGACTACATCACCAAGAACAGCCTTTCCCGCCTTCCCCCGGCCGTCGAACGCGAACTGCGCGAGGCGGAGATGCGGCGGGAACGGCGTAGGGCCGTCGTCGAGCTGGCCGAGGAGCGGGAACGCCTGCTCGTGACGCTCCGCAGTATCGGCGAAGGCGTCATCACCGCCGACGTGCACGGTTTCACGACGATGGTCAACCCTGTCGGCGAGCGGCTGATCGGCATGACGGCCGACGAAGCCCGCGGCCGGCCCGTCTCCGATATTTTTCGGCTGCAGATGCGCGGAAACGACGCTCCATGCTCCGATCCGGTGCAACGGGTGCTCGAATCCGACAGTGCCCGCGAACTGAGCCGCGTGGCCCTTTTGATCGATGTCCAGGGCAACGAACTGCCGATCACCTTCACCGCCTCGCCGCTCCTCGATGCCGAAAAACAGATCGTCGGAGCCGTTCTCGTGTTCCGCGACTTGTCGCGCGAGCAGAAGATTCACGAGATTCTTCAGAACGCCGACAAGCTCCAGTCGATCGGCGTGCTCGCCGGCGGGATCGCCCACGATTTCAACAATCTCCTCAGCGGCATCTTCTGCAACATCGAGATGGCGAAGCTGTGCTGCAAGAACGGCGACTCGAGGAAAGCCGTCGAGCGGCTGGGGGCGGCGCTCGACGTGTTCTCGCGCGCCAAGGATCTGACGCGCCAGCTGCTGACCTTCGCCAAGGGCGGCAAGCCCGTGCAGAAGACGATGTCGATCGAGCCGATCCTGCGGCGCTCCTCGACGTTCATGCTCAGCGGCTCGAACGTCTCGTGCGACATGCGCCTGCAGGAGGGCCTGTGGCTCTGCCACATCGACGAGAACCAGATCGCCCAGGCCGTCGACAACATCATCCTCAACGCCCGTCAGGCGATGCCGAAAGGCGGCCAGATCACCATCACCGCGGAAAACGTCCCGGCCGGCTCGCCGGGGCTGCCCGGCGTCGATCTCGGCGACACGGTCCGCGTTTCCATCCGCGACACCGGCCCGGGCATCGACCCGAAGGCGCGCGCCCGCATCTTCGACCCGTTCTTCACGACGAAATCCGCCGGCAGCGGGCTGGGCCTTTCCATCGTCTTCTCGATCATGAAGCGGCACGGCGGCTTCGTCGATCTCGAATCGCAGCCCGGCGAGGGGGCGGCGTTCATCCTCTACCTGCCGCGCGCCCAGTCGGATCGGAAAGCCTCGGGAAAGCGCCAGGCCGTTGTCGACATGAAATCCCCGCTGGGCGGCGGGAGAATTCTCGTCATGGACGACGAGCCGTTCATGCGTGACATCTGTCGCGAACTTCTCGAGGATGGCGGGTTTGCCGTGACCTGCGCGGCGAACGGCGACGAGGCGATCGACCTGTTCCGGAGCGATCATCAGAAGGGCGTTACCTACATCGCTGCGATTCTCGATCTGACCGTTCCGGGCGGCAAGGGCGGCATCGAGGCGCTCGCCGAGCTTCGCGCCATCGATCCCGACATCTGCGCCATCGCCTCGAGCGGATACTCGAACGACCCGGTCATGGCCCAGCCGGCGAAATACGGCTTCGCGAGATGTCTTCCCAAGCCCTTCAAGATGGAGGAGCTGTTCGCCGCGATCCGCTGCTGCGCCGCCCTGCGCCCTTCGTGAATCGCGCGTTTGCGCCGATATCTGATCTACAGGTGTTTTCAGATATGAGGAGCGCAAACCTTGTCCGAACTGCTGGAGCAGTATCTGGCCTATTTGTCCGTGGAGAAAGGCCTCAGGCCTAAGTCTCTCGAGGCATACCGCCGGGACCTGCTCGACTACCTGAAGTTCCTTCAGGACAAAGGCCGCCGACCCGAAGAGCCGGGCGCGGACGGCCCCCTCGCGCTGTTCATGGCCCACCTGCACGACCGGGGGCTCCAGCCGCGTTCCGTCGCCCGCAAGGCGTCGACGCTGCGGGGGTTCTACCGGTTCCTGCGCCGCGAAAACAAGATCGCCGTCGATCCGACGCGCATTCTCGAGCCTCCCCGCGTGGGACGGCCGCTCCCGAAAGTTCTCAGCATCGCCGAGGTCGAGGCGATGATCGCCGCCCCCGCGACCGGCACCCCTCTCGGCCTGCGCGACCGCGCGATCCTTGAAATCCTGTATGCGACCGGCATCCGCGAATCCGAGCTCATCGCGCTCGAGCTCGGAAGCATCAACCGCGAGGGCCGGTTCGTGCACGTGGTCGGAAAGGGCGGCCGCGAGCGGATCGTGCCGGTCGGCAGTTTCGCCCTTCAGGCGGTCGACGCGTACCTGCGCGACGGCCGCCACAAGCTGCTCGGCGGCAACATCACCGAGCGGACGTTGTTTCTGAACCCTTTCGGCGGGCCGCTTTCCCGGATGGGCCTGTGGAAGATCGTCCGAAAATACGCGGTGGCGGCCGGCATCGCCCGGCAGGTCTCGCCGCACGTGCTCCGCCACTCGTGCGCGACCCACATGCTCGAGGGCGGCGCCAGCATCATCGCGGTGCAGGAGATGCTCGGCCACGTCGATGTCTCGACGACCCAGATCTACACGCACCTCACCGGGCAGGATCTGAAGCGGATCCACGGCGAAGCCCACCCGAGGGGCCGATGATGCGCACCCGCATGCGGCTTCTCCTGCCGCTCTTCCTCATCGCCGCCGCCGCCGCCTCGGCCGACCTGGGCCCGGCCGGAATCCCGGCGGGCGTCGCGCCAGCTCCATCCGTCGCCGCGCCGGCGACGCCGCCTGTCGTTTCTCCCGCCCCAACCGGGCCAGCACGGCCGGCGCCGGTGTTTTCGAACGCCGTCAGCCCGGTCGCGGTCGTTCTTCCCGCCCCGGCATCGTCCGCGGTCCCGGATCTTGCCGTGACGGCGAGCCCGCCGGTGGAAACCGTGGCCTCTCCCCCGGAAAAAGCCGGGCTCAAACCGACTGTTTGTTCCGTCACCGTCGCGATCGTCGAACCCCCGATCGAAAACGGGATCAGTATATATCAACAGTTATGTAAAACATTTTCATATATAAAACATACGATTTATTCCGGGGTCGATCGGCTGGCGGTGGTATCCGTGCCGATAGAGAACGTCGCATCGGCAGCCGCAGATATCCCGCAGTCGGCGATGGCGACAGGGTCGATCACGTTGGCGGCAGAGGCTGGGGCAGTGAACCCGGCCGGCGAATTCCCGTTGTCACCCGAACGACAGGGGGTGTCGGAGACGATGCTGGCGGCCGGAACCACGGTCGACACGGCGGCGACGGAAGCGTCGCTGGTTCCTGTCAGCGCCGCCACCGTCGATCTGGTGACGCCTGCCGAAACGTTCAGATTCAAAGCCTGGAAATCGCCCGAAACGGCGAAGACGTTTTTTGCGGCGAAACTCCCGGTGCTCGATCCGACGATGTTTCGTCCGGCGAGTTCGACGGGACGGATCAAGCTGCCGCCGCACCACCCACGGCTTCCGGTGTCCAGTCCGTCGACGCCGAAGATTCCGGCGGCCTCCGACCCGGCGCTGATTCCCTTCTCGACGAAACCGAAGCCCGTTCCGGCGAAGCCGCCGACGCCGGATGAAATCGCGGTCGCGCTGCAGAGCCAGCCCGGTCTCGCCGCGCTTCCGCCCTCGCCTTTCCCCGACCGGGTGCCGGGGGAGGAAGACGCCGAGGAGCGGAAGCTGAACATCTCGGGCACCAAGACGTTCGAAATGAAGAAGGCCGACGTGAAGGGCGATCTCGGCCACTTCTCGACGGAAAACTACGACTCGATCCCCGGCTTCCATCTCGATCAGAGCATGCACCTGGAGATCGACGGCAACATCACGAAGAGCGCGAAAGTCTCGGCGGTTCTCGACGACAAGGAAGACGAGGACCGCCGCTTCACCATCAACCTCGACGGCCCCGTCTGGGACCTCACGATGGGCGATTTCCCGCTCGGCCTCGCCGACACCGAGTTCCAGCTCTTCCGCAAGGAGGTGCGGGGTCTCATGGCGCAGGGCGCGGTTACGGAAAACCTGCAGGCGATGTTCCTGTATTCCCAGTCGAAGGGCCGCGCACGGCGCGAGCAGTTCCGCGGAGCCGGCCAGCAGCAGGAGTTCCGGCTCGCCGTTCAGCCCATGGTGCAGAATTCCGAAAAGGTGACGATCGACGGCCGGCTCATGACGCGCGGCAGCGACTACCTCGTCGATTACGAGGACGGCGTGATCAAGTTCCTGCCGCACGTGCTGCCGATCGAGGTGACGAGCTGGATCGTCATCGAATACGAGGTCAACGACAGCAAGATGGCGTTCAAGCGCAACCTGTACGGCACCCGGCTGCTGTCGAAACACGGGGAAGGGCGCCGGCTCGGCCTTTCGTGGCTGCGCGAGCTCGACAGCGACACCCCGAAGTCCGAAACCGGCTCGTCGACGGTGAAGCCGATGCAGCACGACCTGATCGGCTTCGACGGCGACTGGCGGCTGACCGACGCCTTGAGCCTCTCGGGGGAGACGGCGCTTTCGCTGTACGACCCGAACCGGCTCTCCGACACCGCCTCGTCGGACCGCACGATCGCCGACCACGCGATGCGGCTCCAGCTGCGGGCCAAGACGCAGACGCTGACCGGCGATCTCGGCTTCCGGCGCGTCGGGAAGGATTTCCGGATGGTCGGCCGCGAGGGCGGCGTGACCGAACTCGGCGAGCGCGGCCTTGCCAGCGACATCATGAAGGGAAGCGGCCGCCTGACCTGGCAGGCCCGGCCGAAACTTCAGCTGTTCGCCGGCCTCGAGTCGTCGAAGACGAACCTGTCGAACGACCCGGCCGTCTCGCGCATCGAGTTCCGCGACCTGAACGGCGGCGCGGCCTATTCCTACAGGGACAGGTCGCGTGTCGAGGCTCGATACGGACTCCAGACAGACGAAGAGCGCCTGCGGGGCCCGGTGACGGATCGCGACAAGGGCGTCGGCGCCGTCGTGTGGGACCATGAGTTCGGGCCGGTGTTCGCGCAGAGCAAGATCGAGCACACGACCTACGACGACGGGGTGAACGCCGCTTCGGGTTCGCGCATCCTGAACGTATCGACCAGCATCGGCAGCGATCGCGACAAGAAGCTGACCTGGACGGCCGGCGCGTCGCGCGTGACGCTCGACGACGACATCGATCTCAACGAGGAGCGGTCGGATACCCGGAACTACACGCTCGATCTCAATTACGAGCCGTCCCGGGCGCTCAATGCCCGCGGCATTCTCGAGTGGCGCACCGAGGACGACCTGCTGGTCAACTCGCGCCAGACGGGGCAGATCGCCGATTCCCGCATCCGGTACCAGCCGAACCGCGACTGGACGAGCCAGTTCAAATATAAAGTAGAAAATACATCGAAGGTTATACGCGACGCCTCGCTCGATCCGAGGCGATACGTCGTGCCCACCAGCCTGCCGCTGTCCGAAGACGAGAAGGACCAGGTGCTCACGCGGTTCGAAAACCCGGTGCAGAAGTCGACGTCCAACTTCACGACCTCATGGCGCGCGGGCGAGAAGGTCGAGACCACGTTCGACTGGAAGCGGCGAGACCTGAAGGACCGGGCGAGCCGGCTGCTCGTTTCCCTCAATGACCGGAAATCCTACGAGGTGCGGTACACGCCGCTGCGCAAGCTGAAGCTGACGGGCGAATACGAGGACGGCGAGATGCGGGCGGCGGCGTCGGGAAGCAAGCTGCTCGACACGGTTCGCCGGTTCCAGGTCAGGAACGAGTTTTTCGAGGGGTATATCATCGACATGCTCTGGGAGGACCTCGATGAAAACGATATCTACGCCGACTCGAACGACAAGCGCACGACCGGCAAGGCGGTCGATTTTCAGCGGATCTTCTCTGCGCGGGCGACACTCGAGGCCGGCGTGCAGCGCAACGTGATCCGGTCATTCCAGCCGAGCAAGGAGTGGGAGACGCGGGCCGCGTTCGTGCTCACCCCCTCGGCCAGAAACCAGCGGTACCGCCTGTTTGTCACCAACAAGCAGATCGACTCGGCAAAGCCCGGCACGCATCGGGAAGGCGGGCTGAGTTTTTCCCAGTTCATCGGGAGCGACAGCATGGTCGAAGGCGAGGTGAAGCGGGTCGAGTCGACCGCCGGCCTCCTCGGAAACGGCTACGAAGGCACCGTCGCCAACGCCAAGATGATCATCTCCTTCTGATCCAACACCGCCACCACAGTGACACAGAAGCTCAGAGGTTTTTCTTGCGTTATCCCCCCGCATATCGCCTGTAGGGGCGGGTTTGAAACCCGCCCTTCCATCGCACCAACGTGAGGAAATAGCTTTTTCCACGACGGCAGGGGCGCTTCGCGAAGCGCCTCAATGCCACATGAACCTAACCCTCCGGATCGCAACACGATGCGCCCGGAAGGCATCCGGTATGGATGGTGGCATTCCCTGAAAACCTGTCTACCACACATTCTCCAACGGAGACAGACAAAAAGAGACAAGAAAAGATAAAAAGTATTTGACAGGTAGGGGATCTTTAAATATATTAGGTTTACTGAGTGACTGATTCTTTGACAAGCGAACTGGTAGCCGCAAGGCGTATACTTTCGGGCTCCGGCCGGTCCTTGAAACGGGTGTCCGAAGCGGGTTTTCTATCGTTCGGTGACGTTCGTGCCAAACCCAAGGGGAAACAATAACCCAGGTATCCCACAGGTCCTCACCGAAAGCATACGTCAGAAGGCAAAAACTTCAAGAGGGGAGGACATCCCTCACCGGATGTCCATCGTCGTCCGCAGAAGAACCCTGCAGCGGGTCCGAACCGCATGAGGGGGTGGTGAACCCAGGGCGGTCGATCGAGCAAAACCCTGAAGGAGAGAAGGCCACGAGAGCTGCTTCGCCCTTGGTGAGTGAAATCGTCGAGTGTTCTCGAAGCGCGCGTGATCGGGAGTAAAGCTCCAGGATAGGCCCAAGTCCAAGATGGAAGCCGGCTGTTTTCGGACAGCGAGGTGCCTGGTGGTGATGTGATCGAAGTGGGTAAGACCCTTCGGTCGGGCGGGTGGTGCCGCCGGCAACACCAGGAAGGAAACCATGAAGGACAGGTAACGATGAAGGAGCAAGGGTCTGGAAAACGGTATCCATATCGATCACGAGTCAAGCTCTGAAGGCCCCAACCCTAGGAGTGCCTGCGGGGTGGAATAAACCCGCGAGCCGTCCAAGATGGTATCTCTGTCAGGAGGTTGAGAAAGCCTGCAGATGGAGAGCGTCGGGCCTGAAAACCCGGTCGTCCCGTCCGACGGTGATGGCGCTGAAAGGGACAAAACCCAGGGAGATTCCGGCAGTCCGGCCGGTGTCGACCGATGATCAAACCTTGAAGTCGGCTGAAGCTCACAAGAGGATGTCTAACACTTGCAATCGCGGGTGTTGTGGCTGTGTCGAGGGCCTCGAGGACGTCGAAACGTCTGAGGCTTGGCGTAATCAATGCGCGTCATAGCGCAGCCATTCCAAAACTCTATAGAGCAGGTAACGACAAGAAGGGATGAAACGTGGCGGTAACGTTGCGTTTCCATCGTCGGCCTATTTGATCTCCAGTAGGGAAAGCCAGTTCGCACTGATCTCTGATGAGGTCACTCAGTCTTTTTAGCTCATTTTTCGCCCCGCACAGAGTGCGGGGCGTTTTTGTTTCCTCCGCATTTCCTGTGGGAACTCGGCGTCTTCACCAACCTTCTCATGGATTGCCGCTGTGATCACGGTGCTCTGGCATGGTGTGGGATGTCTTGTCAGCCTGCATCACGAGGTATGGCAGGACGACGTCAGGGGCGCCCCCATTCGAGATGGCGGATTTTTGGAATACCGCCTTCATCCGAGACGATCACGGTCACTGCTTCGGCGAAATCCGACCCGGAGATGGAAATATATGCCCATCCCCTGTCTTCCGGTTGGCGGTCAGGCCAGGAATCCAGAAATTCCGAATGCCCATCGACCTTTGCCGGCTCCGATCCGTAGGAGGTCATCTCTTCATATTGCCGTGCGAGCTTGTCAGGGTTCCAGATTTTCTGTTGCTTCACGGTCAGCAGGGCGTGCGCATCCGGGTATCGGTGTTCGGTGAGGGCCTGGGCAAACCTGGTACCCGTCTCGAGTGTGACCCGCCTGTTGTCGCTCGAGAAACATCCAAGCGGGAGGGCGATGGCACAGCAGGCGGCGAACATCATCAGGCGGCGGATTACGCGCCCGAGCATCGAGGCTTGCAATCGAAGCGTACTGTGAGTTTGTCAGCGTCGCACTCCCCGATGCCGACATCGGTCGTTGCGTCGGAAAGATGATCGATGACGGTGTCTTCAAGCCCTCCGTCAACGAGGTAGGAAAAGAACTTCCCGGCCATTTCCTCGGCCCGTTTCCCTTCGAACGTGATCGTGACCTTCTTCATGGAATCTCCCTTCATGAAAAAATATCTAAAATATAAATATTACCATATAAAGGCATGGAGCACTCCGAGCGACTGTCAGTGCTGTGGCGGTGCGGCGGAGGGATCGACGGCTTGTTCGGAGTCACGAAACACCCGGGTGTTCACGGATTCAAACTTCAGAGCCGTTTCGAAAATACTGGCAGCTTCCTCATCCAGTTTCTGCCGGCCGAGTTTGATTCCTTTTTTCAGAAGCTCCGCCACGGACTCAGCCTGAACGGGCCCCGTGCTGGCCACGGTCAGGTCAGAAGTGATTACGCCAGCCATCACCTGCTTTCCGCTGCTTCTCTGCATACGATCCTCCTGAACGGTTGAAGCCGTATCCGTGATGATACATCCGGTCAGGATGCGCTGCGAAGAACATTCTTGGATGAAAGCGCACCCCCCATCACCGCGGGGCCGGCGATGGGGGGTGTATTTTGAGGGGGACTTATTGATTCCTGCATGACAAAAGCCAATTTCATGCTCCCGTTCGTGCCGAGCCTGTTGAAGCACGAGAGGCCATCGCTCTTCGACAAGCTCAGGGCGAACGGGTGGCTTTCATTCTGCAGGGCTCAATGGAACCAGGTCTTCTGCAGGGCGGTGACGGCTTCGTTTGCGGCCTTGATGAGGGCTTCGGCGGAGATGTTGCTGCCGACGGCGCCGATCATCCACTGGCGTGGGGTGAGGTTCCCCTGCTTGCAGATCCGTTCCATTTCCTGGCCGATGTTCTTGCCTCGCATGAATTCGTCGATTTGATAGCTGATGATATATCAGAGGGGATAATCGCTCAGATACAACGGGTAGGCGAGCATGTGCGAGTAGATGCCGAGCACTGTGCTGTCCTTGATGCCGAAGACCGGCGCGTAATAGGCGTTCCAGACGTCTTTCGCGATCGTGATGACCGCTTCCTTCAACTGGGCCGGGGTTGCCTCGGGGTGCTAGTACAACCAGCGCCAGAAGCGCAGATCGACCAGCGAGACGCCGGCGATCTCGTAGGCCGACCAGAACGTGTCGAGGGTGTTGGTCGACATGTTTGCATGTTTTCTAAATCATGCAATCATTCTTATTGAGACCGGAATTTCGTTTGCAAGGGGGGATTTCCATGAAAACGCTTACGTTGCGCCTGACGGATGAAATGCACAAGGAACTGAAGGTCCTGTCCGCCTCCACCGGAATTGCTATGTCCGATCTTCTCATGAAAGCCGTTCAGATCATTACGAAACAAAAAGGAATAGAGGAAACGACCTTTGCCGAGGCCTTCGAGAAGTCTCTGTCATCTGCCGAGGAAAAAGAGATCCGGCGCTATACCAGAAAACAGCTCGATGAATTTGCCGGGGAAGATCGTATCTGATGCCGATTCCCTTGCGATTGTTTCTTGATGCCTGCATCCTGGTCACTGCCGCGAACTCTCCAGAGGGCGGAAGCGCTCGCCTTCTGAATATCGCGGCTGAAAGCAAGGTCCGGCTTTCCGCAACCCGTCTCGTCATGCACGATGCCAAGGTCAATATCAATGATCTTCTCGGCCGGCCTTTATGGGTCTGGTTTTGCCGTATCATCGGGCCCTTGCGCCTGTCGCTGTGCGATTCTCCAACCGCCGCTGAAAAGGCCAGGTGGGCGAAGCTTACTTTCCCGAAAGATACGCACGTCTTGGCCGGCACCATCAAGGCAAAAGCCGACATTCTCATTTCTCTCGATCGGCGCCATATTCTGAACCAGTCGGTTCAGGAGGCATTTCCCATCCCGATCATGTCTCCCGGCGAATTCCTTCAAAAATATGGTTTTGTTGAGCCCAGACCGACTGACCACCCCCCGAAAAAACGGCCGCTCACGGAATCGGTGCACAAAAAAAGGTGACCAATGAATCGACGAATGCGGAAAAAACGCCATGTCGGGGAATACCAGAAACTCGCTTTCTATCTGCGTTTCCGAGTGAAGCCTGACGCGAAAGACCTGGATTATATGGGCTTCTGGGAATAATTCATCCTCGATGCCGTCGAAGCGAATCTGCTCGGCTATGGCGGCGGTTCCGGAGAATACTGGGATGGCTTCGTAGACCGCATGGATAATCGTTCTCGCGGGAAACGGTGCGGCTCGGTCACCTCTCAACAGCATGCCGCATTGTCCGCCTGGCTGACCGCCCACCCTCGGGTTTATGACTTGTATGTGGGTCCGCTGATCGACGGCTGGTACGGCCCTTTTGAAAAGTGACGATGTGCGAGAACTGTTCTCCAACTTCACTACTTGCCGCCGGCCTTCCCCCTCAAACTATGACATTTATGGGCTTCCCCAACCCCCCCGCCCGGAGCCGGGACAGCAGGTAGCGCGGCCCCGGACGGGCCACCCGACCGGGAACGCCGCGCCCAGGAACATTTCAACGGTAGCGGCCCGCCCAGGAGCCCGGATCGTAGGCCGCTCTCTATTTTCCTTTCCCCGCCCATCCGGCCTGCTCCGGGAGATGCTTACCGGCTTTTCGTTCGTCCGGTCGTGCTTTTTGGCTTGCGCCAAAAAGCAGGGGTGAGGCTTGGCTCCGGGGGCTCCATTGAAAGTTGTTCCTTGGCGGGTAATTTGGTAAAATGCTCAAAAAGATTCATTTGGAGGAGGCCTGTTTGTTGTCATGAAACAGCGTTCAGTCCGGGTTATCCTAACGTTCTTCCCATTGTTCTTGCTGGGGACGTTCCTTCTCGCGGCCCAACCGGAAACACCTTTGGTCTTTTCTCTGGAACTCTTGTTAAATGGCTCGTCCACATACATCCCAGGTTCATTATCCTCTAAGAATGATGCCAATCCCAAAAATAGGATGTTTCCAAATTACCCGACCGGCGAAACTCTCCATTGCGATATCACCCTGGAAATCTACTTCGTAGGTGGGACCTCATCTGTGGAACCTTCAAAGCGTTTATCTGTGTCTTGCCGCCTTCCGCCCCCAGGTTTGGGCCTCAACGGTATCCCAATGGCCATCGAGGAACTTAGACGAGCCCGAGCCTTGCTGTGGGAAGAGGCAAAGAAGATCATCTATGAATATGAAAAAAAACCAAAGGTAGATTGGGTTCGGCTAAAAAAGGTGGAATATCAAACAAACAAAACGGAACCCATCTTCACAACATCCTTTATCCGGACTAATATCTCCGGCGCGCCAGGGCATACTTCTATTCCGTCTGATTTTTAATAGTTGGAGGCGAAAGAATGAAATCTCCCTCAAAGCTATGGTTGATTCTCCTATCCTTCCTTTTCCTCGGAGTCTTGGGGTATACCCAGGAAGTAGAAAAGGGCGCTAATACCCCGCCTTTGATCCTGCTCATTCAGAACAACAGTAACCTCCAGATGATAAAAAATTTCGTTGCCAAACACCCTGCAAGCGTTGCTCTGCCAAAAGCGGATCAGGTAGGAAAGAACCTAGGCACTCCCCTGCATCATGCCTGTTTTGGTGGCCGAAAAGAGATAATTGCCTTTCTGTTGTCGGTTGGGGCTGATCCAAATTGCCGTGACTCAGCAGATAAAACGCCCTTCCATTCAGCGGCAGTGACTACTGACCCGGAAACTCTTCAGTTACTAATCAGACACGGCGCGGACATCAACGCCAGATCTTATGGTCGAATCTCTCCAGTCTTGGAAATATTCTCCGCAGTCGGTTTTGAAAGAACAGATCAAGATGCCATTATGGAAGAGAACCTCCGTTTTCTCCTCCCCATCTCTAACCTTACCGACGAGGACGTCTCGACAATGATCGACTTTACTAAAGCCATCAAGGACATTTCACCTTCAACGGTGATTCAATCCCGTCGGCGCAAGCTGTTGATCGTCAAACAATTTCTTGATGACAAAGTTCGGGGGAACGAAGCATTGAATGAATTCATTGCTTCGCTCGATAGAACAAAAAAATAAGGTAGAAGTTTTCAGGCCCCACCCCCAGCCGGAAAACCATATACGCCAGATTTGGGCCTGCTTCCTGTCCGGTGTACTGCTGGTGTGTATCAGACGCACCAGAGGTACACCGTTTGAGTTCCGGGGACGTGATACCGAACTCTCAGAGTTCGGTATCACGTCCCCGGAACTCCGGAACTCGGAACTCAAGCGATTCAGGGATGGAGGTCGGCGAGTGTCGCGATGTTGTCGAACGCGGCCACGCCGAGCGAGGCCGGGAAGAATACGTAGAGCGATCCTCCGCGCATGCAGATCATGGGCAGGGAGGTCTCGATCAGGACCTGGAACGTGTCGCCTGCGAGATACCCGACGCCGCGCGTGGTCGAAACGAGAAGACCCTTGCGCGGGTGGAGCGCCACGCCGGTGATGGGGTGCGGCACGAGCGCGGGAAGCGGCGTCGCCTGGCCGGTGCCCGGAACCACCTCGTAGACTCTGCGGCCGGCGGCGACGAAGACCTGCGAATCGGTTCCGGCGACGCCGGCGATCTCGCCTTCGATCTCGAGAATCTTTTCGAACCCCTTGGTGAGGCCGCCTTTTTTTATCCGGTACAGCTCGTTCTTGCCGCCGGGACGCGATACGGCGATGAACAGGGTGTCGCCCGCGCCGGCGAACAGCCGCCCGTAGAGCGCGGGGAGCTGGGCGATCGCCTGAAACGGAACGACCGGGAGATCGGCCGTCGTGTCGGCCGTCGGGGCCGGCGCGGTGAGGAAGCCGAACTTGGTGACCGTGGAGACGATCATGGCGCCGTTGTCGAGATGGACGAAGCCGGTGAAGGGCGTCGACGTTTTTGCCCGGAAGCCGTTGGCCGGGCTGACGATGCGGCGGTCGTCGAAGCCGATCCAGGGCCGGCCGTTCGCATCGACCGAAAAACGCATCTCGGGAATGCGAAGCCGCGCGTCTTCGGCGGCCGTGTGGCTCATCGGCGGCTGCACCCACCGCACGACGATCGGGCAGGAAGCCGGGATGGCGACCGTCGTGTTCAGCAGTGCCTCGGTTCCGGTCTGGTCCTGGGCGGCCAGGGGAGAGACGCCGGCGAGAGCGAGAATGAGAATGGTCATTGATATATAAGAAGAAAAATTACTTTTCATCGGGTCCTCCAATCCATTCCATGACGGCCTTCTGTCCGGTGGTCATCTCGCTTTTCAGAGAGTTCCAGAACTCCTTGCGGTCGAAGGTACCGCCAACGGCTCTCGTCGAGTCCTCCATGAACTTGTTCAGGGCCGTGAACGCGGTGTTCGAATAGATCCGGCCGCCGTCTACGGCGAAGGACGCGCGGGGCATTCCCAGCTTGCCGATCACGATGTCGACGATCTCCTTGATGGCTCCGGGGGTGTTGCCGGCGGACACTTCGGCCGAGACCTTGCCCAGGGCGAGCACGTTCTCGTATTTCCCGGCGATCTCGGGCGGGAGAGCGTTCTCGGCGAACTTCTCACCCAGCATCTCGGCTCCCTGGCCGGCGCGCTCGGCGTTGAAGCGGGCGAGCATCATTTCGAGGTCCTTGTTTTCCCCGTAATACGGCTCCTGCGAGGTTGCCGGCGTCTGGTCCCGGCCGATTGCCGCCGCTTTTCCGCCCGTTATCAGCTTGTCCAGCACGGGAATGTCGAGCTGGAGGCCTTCACGATCTTTTTCGGACAGATCGTCGCGGGTGATGGCCTGCACCCAGGTGTTCACGTATTTCGCCATCAGCGTGTCGAGATTCTGGATCGATCCGCTCTTCCGGAGCGCGTCGATGCGGGACTTGATGTCGCGCAGGACCGATCGCGTCGTGGCGGCCGACACGAACGGATCCGCCTGCGCCGTCACGACCGGTGCCGGCCTGGGGCGCGGGGTGGAGGGCCTCAGTTGGGGCGGCAGAGGCGGGACGGCGGCTTGTTTCCGGGCGGCTTCGCGTTGTCTTTCGCGGCGTCGCTGGTCCCGGGCTCGATCTTCCCGGTGATCCGCCAGCGCCCGCTCAGCCTTCGCGAGCCTGTCACGAAGGGAAGCGTCATTCGGCGTGTGGTTGAGAGCGCGCTTGTAATATTTAACGGCGTCTCGGTAGTTCCCTTTGCTGTAGGCCCGGTCGGCCCGAGACCCGATCTCGGCCGCCTTCTGGACCGGATCGACCGGTTTCGGCGTGAGCCAGCTGAATATGCCGCCGAACGGGACACCGCTGCCGCCGTTGTCGGAACTGCCCGAACCGCTTTCGTAGCTCGGGCTGGAGGAGCTCGAGCCGCTCGATGAATCGGAGCCGCTGTATGAGCTCGAACTGCCGTCGTAGCCAGAGTTCCCGGAACTGCTTCCGGAATCCGAACTTCCTGAAGAGTCGTATCCCGAGGATGGTTCCACGGGAGTGGGCGGCGGGGGTTCCGGCACGTTGCCGGGCTGGCCGCCGATCTCAATGAGCTGGTCATATGCGCCTGCCCCGGCTTCGCGTGCCTCACTGAGCGTCAGAACCAGGAGAAGGACTGGAATCATCAGATACGATCGTTTCATGCAAACCCTCCGAACGGGAAGTGAGACTGTGATACCACAGGAACGGTTTTCTCCGAAAGCGGATTGAGTCTTCTCTGTGATACCCTTGAAACCAATACCCCAAGTACCGTCCGGGAGCATAAAACATGAAACGTATCGTACGGCTTTTCTTCGTTGTAATTGCGATCTTCTGGAGCCTCGCGCCTTCGAATGCCGCTGAGACCGGCTCGGGGGAGGCTGCGATCGATCGCGCATGCGCGGCGGCGGCGGCAAACCGCACGCTGGTGTTGGTAAAGTTCGGCGCGGAATGGTGCCCCTGGTGTCGCGACATGGACAAGATCTTTCGCGACCCGGTGATGGCAGAAGCTCTCAAAAAATTTGAGTTCGTCGACCTCGACGTGGGCAAGCGAAGCATCGTCGACGGGAAGAAACGCTACGAGCGGCATTACGACCTGATGATGCGATACGCGCGCAAGGCGTTCATCCCCCAGTTGTTCATTCTCGACAAGAAAGGTCGCCTCGTGGCGCGCCTCAACCCCGTCGATTACGAGCGGACATCCGGCCCCGAAGGGAACGATCCGGAAAAGCTCGCGAGAATTCTCAGCCGCTACAGGCTTCCGTAACCGACGAGTCTGGCATCTGAAAGGAACGGATCTGATGAAGAAGACGCTCTTCGCCGCCGCAGTTTCCGCAACGCTCGTTTTATGCCAGGCCCCAATCCGGGCCGCCGCGCCGGCTCTTCCCCCGGCAGGAGCGCAGAGGGCGCCGTTCGAGATTCCAACGATGCATGCGATGAACTCGAAGACGGCGATGACGCGCATCGAAAAAGGATTTTTCGACCAGGTCTACCGCGGCTTCGGAACGCGAAAAGCCGACCGGATCGGCCGCGACGAGCTGCTCGGTTTCCATTTCCTGCTCGATACCGATTGCCAGTCGCACGGATTGCGTTCGCTCATCAAAAAGCACGAGATGGCTGGCCGCCCGCCGGCCGAGGCCCTGGACCTGGCGCGCAGAGAGCACGTCCAGGTGCTTCGGCAGACGTTCGCGAAGCTCGAATCGCTCAAAAACCTGTTTGAGAACTACAACGGCAAGGCCGAGATGCTCGAGAAAACAGGCGTGCCCGACCCCGAGTCGCACTTCATCTTCACCTCGCCGAACCTGGGCGTCGCGAAGTTTTACGGCCCGATCGTGCTCGTCATCGAAGAGACGCGGCCGCGAGGCATGGATCTGAACAGCATCGCGCGCGACTCGAAATACTATTCGATTGCGCGGTTTCTGAAAAATTTGGCCGAGTTCCAGTTCCGGTCGATCCTGTCCGACTACGTCGCAGACCGCGACGAATACGTTCTGCCGTCCTACATCACGCCGGACGACGTGAAAGGTCTGATCGTGCATGAGCCGTCGCCCGTCGTCATCGCGAACCGTGTCGTCATCCCGCCCCCGGCCGTTCGCCGCGTCTATCGGAAGCATTTTAGGCAGGGCGCGATGACGATCGACGTCCTCGACGGAAAGGACCGGCTGATCGCCCGCCTCTCCGCGAGCCCGTCCGCTGCAACTATAGATGAATCTATAGAACGCTCGCCCGAAAAGCTTCCCGACGATATCGCCGAAGCCTGGAAGAGCTACGTCGAAAAACTCCGCCGACGCCGGTAATTCGCTGAAGGACTTGCAACCGTTCGGGCTGAGCCTGTCGAAGCACGAGTGGCACCTGCCTCATCCTTCGACAGGCTCAGGGGGAGCGGTATGTGCCTGGCAGGAACCGATACCCGGGATACAACGGTGATCTGGGACGTTTTCAGGCGGCCTGGGGGCGGGACCGGGCGTTGGCGAGGGCCAGGCAGAACAGGGTGAAGGCGATGCTCAGCGCGTATCCCGGCAGGGGCCCGAGGCCGAAGCCGAGCTTCGCGTTCGTGAGAATGAACGCGGACGCGACGACGCTCATGAAGACGGCCGGGATCAGCGTGATCCAGGAATTGCGGCCCAGCCGGCGCAGATAAACGGTGCAGGCCCAGAGGGTGAAGACCGCGAGCGTCTGGTTGAGCCAGGCGAAATACCGCCAGACGACGCCGAAGTCGATCGTGCAGAGCCAGCCGCCGATCAGGAACAGCGGCAGGGACAGCATGATCCGGTTCAGGAACGGCTTCTGGTTCAGGCCGGTCAGTTCGGCGAGGATCAGGCGCGCCGACCGGAACGCCGTGTCGCCCGTCGTCACCGGGAGGGCGACGACGCCGAGCAGGACGAGAACCATGCCCCAGTGGCCGAGCGTGTTGCCCACGGCCCGCACGACGACGACCGCGTCGCCGGCCGGGCCGAGCATCTTCTGGAGTTCGACGGTCGAGCCGTGGCAGATGGCGATGGCGGCCGCGGCCCAGACGAGGGCGATGAACGTCTCGGTCAGCATGGCCCCGAAGAAGACGCGGCGGGCGAAGCCCTCGCCGGTGACCGTGCGCGCCATCATGGGCGACTGGGTCGCGTGAAACCCCGAGATCGCGCCGCAGGCGACGGTGATCATCATGACGGGCCAGATCGGCGTGCCGGCCGGGTGCAGGTTCTCGAGAGTCAGTTCCGGGATCGCCCAGGCGCCGGAAAACATCCGGTACACGATCAGCACGACCATCAGGATCAACGCCAGGCCGAAGACCGGGTAGACGCGCCCGATCAGCTTGTCGATGGGAAGCAGGGTCGCGAGCAGGTAATACGTGAAGATCAGGACGGACCAGAACATCGGCGATGCCAGCCAGGCGGCCTGAGCGGCCGGCGTCGCCGACGTGCCAGAAGCGGTGCGCGCGAAGGGGTCCTCGAGCTGGGCTCCCGAGGCGGGCGCGGTTGCCGTTTCGACCGACGCCGGGACGTTCATGTCGGCGAGGATTTTGGCCGGACCCATCACGAAGACGGCGCCGACCATCACGAGCAGCACCATCACCAGCAGGATCATCACGCGTTTCGGACCGCTTCCCAGATACGTGCCGATGATTTCCGGAAGCCCCGCGCCGTTCGAGCGCAGTGATATATAACCAGCGATATAGTCATGGACGGCGCCGATGAAGATGCCGCCGAAGACGATCCAGAGAAAAACGACGGGGCCCCACAGCGCACCGGCGATCGCGCCGAAGATCGGGCCCAGGCCGGCGATGTTCAGCAGCTGGATGAGAAAGACGCGCGGCCAGGGCATCGGGATGTAATCCACACCGTCCTGGTTCTCGATGGCGGGAACCTGACGGGTCCGGTCGATGCCCAGGGTCCGGTCGAGATACGCGCCGTAGACGAAATACGCAACGACGAGAAGAAGCGAGGAAACGCAAAACGTGATCATGAGTCTGCCTCCACGGCCTATTGTCCGCCCGGCGTCGCGGACTGTCGATCCGATTCCCGGCCGGATTTCGGCCAGGACATCCCGATTTCGATCGCTATTGTGACGCAGGGCGTGAAAAACTGCAAATCATGCCGGTATGCATCACGGCTTGATGTTTCCTTCATCCCGGTATAAGATTCGCCCGCGAGAGGAGAGAGGCGACCATGGAACTGATCGTGGATCTCGGCAACACGGATATCGTTTTCGGCCTGCGAAGGGGCGGAGAGATCCTGTCCCCGTTCCGGATGTCCTCGGTGTCTCCGAAAACGGCCGACGAGATCGGCGTTTTCGTTCTCCAGATGCTCGGCCAGCATGGCGTCCAGCCGTCGCAGATCACCGGCGTTACGGTCTGCTCCGTCGTTCCCGACCATCTGGCCCAGGCCGTGAGATTCGCCGAGGAGTATCTCGGGCACAAACCCGTCGTGATCCACACGGGCATGGCCGCGCCCGTCCGGGTGACGGTCGATGTGCCGGCCGAACTCGGAACGGACCGGTTCGCCAACGCCGTCGCCGGCTTCGTGAAATTCGGCGGCCCGCTGATCGTCGTCGACTTCGGCTCCGCCACCACGATCACCGCAGTCACCGCCGCCGGGGAACTGGTGGGCGGAACGATCATGCCGGGCCTGAAGACCTCGGCCCAGGCGCTTTCCGTCAAAGCCGCGCGCCTGCCGTTCATCCCGCTGACGGCGCCGGAGACGTTCCTGGGAAAAAACACGCTGGCCGCGATGCAGTCGGGCATCGTTCACGGCCATGCCGGCGCCGTTTCCCACCTCGTGGCAGGCCTGCGGGGCGAACCCGGGTTGTCGGGCGCGAAGGTCGTGGCGACGGGCGGGCTGTCGGCCCTGCTTTCTCCGCTCTGCCCGTGTATCGACTCGGTCGAACCCCTGCTGACGCTCGAAGGGATCGGCATCCTGGGCGAAATGGCCGCCGCCGATCGGGGCGGCCGGTGAGCATCGGCGTCGGCATCATCGGAACGGGACGGCTTGCGGCCGCTCTCGTTCCGTATCTTCTCGGGAAGGGAGTCCCCGTTTCCGGGATCTGGGGCCGGAACGCCGCCGAGGCGCACCGGATCGCCGTTGCGCACGCCGTATCGATCAGTGCCGGGCCGGGCGATCTTGCCGGCCGGAGCAAAATAATACTTCTTGCTATAAATGATGACGCGCTGACATCCGTCGCCGGACTGCTGGCGGAGTTTCCGCTCTCCGGCCGTGCCGTGGTCCATGCAAGCGGCTGCCGGGGCCTGGATGTGCTCGAGCCGGTGAAGCGGGCGGGCGGGATCGCGGCCTGCGTTCACCCGCTCATGACCATCGTCAACGAGCCGGGCGAACCGAACCCCCTCGAGGGGGCTCCCTGCGGGGTGGCCTGCCGGAACCGCCGCTGGAGGCGGCTCCTGACGGCGTGGCTTGCCCGCGCGGGGAATGCGCCGTTTCCCCTTGCCGAAGACGACCGGCCGCTTTATCATGCTGCGGCGGTCCTGGCGTGCGCCGGTCTCTCTCAACTGGTCGCCACGGCTTCCGGCATCATGGCAGACGGCCTGGGCGTCCCGGTTTCCGAGGCCCGGCGCCTGCTGATGCCGCTGGCGCGCAGGACGCTGGACCTGGCGGGCCGGCCCGATCCGGTTCCCTGCACGGGGCCCTGGACCCGGGGGGATGCGCAGACGGCCGGGATGCATCTCGCGGCCCTGCGGCGAAGGCCCGGCAAGGCGTCAGCCCTCTACGAGGCGCTGATGGACCTCGCGAAGGAAAACACCTGAAGAAAGGCGGGCGAACCATGTTCGATCTCAACCGCTGGTTTGAAATGAAACGCTCCGGTCAGCCGATCGCGGCGATCACGTCGTATGACACCCCCACCACGCAAGCCATCGACGAGGCCGGCGTCGATATGATCCTGGTGGGAGACTCGGTCGGGATGGCCGTCCTGGGCTACGAGACCACGACCCGCGTCAGCATGGAGGACATGAAACACCACGTGCGCGCGGTCGCGCAGGCGAAGCCCCGCGCCCCGGTCGTCGCCGACATGCCGTTCCTCAGCTATGGCATAACGATAGCGGAAACGATACATAACGCGCACGAACTGCTTCTTGCCGGTGCGCAGGCGGTGAAGTGCGAAGGCGGCAAGAAGATCGCCGAGCACGTGCGGGCGCTCGTCGACAACGGCATTCCGGTCGTCGGGCACATCGGGCTCAGCCCCCAGAAGATCCTGCAGCTCGGCACCTACCGCGTCGCCGGCTCGTCGCGGGAAGAGGCCGACGGGGTGATGGAAGACGCGCGGCTCCTCGACGGGCTCGGCGTGGCCGCCATCGTGCTCGAATGCGTTCCCGAGAAACTCGGTGCCGAGATCACGAAGGCCGTGCGGGCTCCGACCGTCGGGATCGGCGCGGGCAGATACACCGACGGCCAGATCCTCGTCATTCACGACATTCTCGGCATGGTCGATCCGGGCATGCCGCTTCAGCGGTTCGTCCGCAGGTATGCCGACATGTATCCGCAGGTCGTTTCGGCGGTGCGGCGGTATGCCGACGAGGTGCGCCGCAGGGAGTTTCCGACCGCGAAGAACGTCTACGCGGCGATGGATGCTTCCGCAGGCGCGATCTACGCGACATCCGGAAGCGGCTCGCCAGCACCGGCATCGGCGACGCCCGTCAGGGCGCGCAACATCCCTGAGTTGAAAGCTGCGCTGGCGGCCCGGAGGACGAACGGCCCCGTGGGCTTCGTTCCGACGATGGGCGCCCTGCACGCCGGCCATGTTTCCCTGGTCGACCGGGCCCGGGCCGAGTGCGCGACGGTCGTTGCCTCGATCTACGTCAATCCGACGCAGTTCGGCCCGACGGAAGACCTTTCGAAATACCCGCGCGACCTCGAGGGCGACATCGCCAAGCTGGCTTCCGCCGGCTGCGACATCGTCTTCTTCCCCGACGACGCGGTGATGTATCCGGCCGGCGAGATGACGCGGGTCACGGTGAGCGGAAGCATCACCGAGGGCCTGTGCGGCGCTTCCCGGCCGGGGCATTTCACCGGCGTGGCCACGATCGTGCTGAAACTGCTGAATCTCGTGAAGCCTGACCGCGCCTACTTCGGCGAGAAAGACGCCCAGCAGTTGCGGGTCATCAGGCGGATGGCGGCCGATCTGTTTCTCGAGACCGAGATCGTCGGCTGTCCGATCGTGCGGGAGGCCGACGGGCTGGCGATGAGCTCGCGGAACGTCTACCTGACGGCGAAGGAACGAAAGATCGCCCCTGAATTATATCGAATGTTATGTGATGCGAAGTCGCTCGTCGAGTCGGGCGAGCGCGACCCAGGCAAAGTCGAGGAGTTCATGGCGCGCCGCGTCGCGGCCCTGAAGGCCGCCGAGCTCGATTACGCGTCTGCGGTCGACGGCGCGACGCTGGCAAAGCCCAGAAAACTGGCGGGAGACGTTCTTTTGCTGGTGGCCGCCCGATTCGGCAGGGCGCGCCTGATCGACAACATGCAGGTCACCGTCCCGGAGGCGAAACGATGATGCTCACGATGCTCAAGGGAAAGATCCATCGCGCGACCGTGACCGATGCCTGCCTCGATTACGTCGGCAGCATCACGCTCGACGAGGACCTCATGAAGGCCGCCGGACTTCTGGAATACGAGCAGGTCGACGTGCTGGACATCAACAACGGCGCCCGGTTCACGACCTACGTGATCAGGGGCGAGGCCGGGTCGGGCACGGTCTGCCTGAACGGCGCGGCGGCGCGCCTCGTGATGCCGAACGACAAGGTGATCATCGTGGCCTACGCCGGAATGACGCCCGACGAGGCGGCGGCTCACGAGCCGAAGATCGTCCTGGTCGACGGGAAGAACCGGATCGTCGAGGGGGCCCGCGGATGAAAAAGCGCGTTCTGATCGTCGTCACGGGGGGAATCGCGGCATACAAGTGCGCCGACGTCGTGCGCCGCCTGAAGAAGGCGGGCAAAGAGGTGCGGGTCGTGATGACGGCCGCGGCGACCTCGTTCGTCGGCCCGCTCACGTTCCATACGCTTTCCGGAAACGCGGTCGGTCTCGACATGTTCGAGGACCGGCGGCCGCTCGACCCCATCGAGCACATCTCGTTCGCGAAGTGGGGCGATCTGGTCGTGGTGTGTCCCGCCACCGCGAACTTCCTGGCGAAAATGGCCCACGGGCTGGCTGACGACCTGGCCTCGGCGACGGTGCTGGCCTCGCGCGCGCCCGTGATCGCCTGCCCGGCGATGAACGACGGCATGTGGGACAACCCGGCGACCCGCGCGAACGTCGAACTGCTGAAAAGCCGCGGCGTGACCATGGTCGGGCCGGCTTCCGGCTCGCTCGCCTGCGACACCGAGGGCGTCGGCCGGATGGCCGAGCGGGAAACAATCGTAAAAGAAATATTGAAAGCGCTGGACGGCGGCCGTGCGGGGTAAGATCGTCGTCACCGCCGGCGGAACGCGAGAGCCGCTGGACCGCGTGCGCGTCATCAGCAACTGTTCGACCGGCGCCATGGGCGCCGCGATCGTCGATGCCCTGGCGGAACAGGGGTATGACGTGATCTGGATCCACGGACACGGCAGCATTCGCCCTCACGCCGCCTGCGCGGAGATCACCGTCGACACGGTCGCCTCGGTCGAGGCGGCGCTGCGGAAGACGTGTGCGGATTCTGAGGTGAAGGCCGTGGTTCACGCGATGGCCGTCTCGGATTACCGGTCGGCGCGGCCGCTGACTCCCGCCGACCTGTTCCGGCACATCGCCGGGGCGGCGGATGAGGCGGATGTCGAGCGACGGCTGATGAAACTCGCCGATGAAGCGCCTCCCATCGCGGGCAAGCTTCCCTCGGACAAACCGTGGCTGCCGCTGCTTGTACCCACCGCAAAGCTTCTGGACCATCTGCGGAGCTGGAGCGCGAATCCCGATCTGGCAATCGTCTCGTTCAAGCTGACCGTCGGCCGTTCCGAAGCGGAGTTGCTCGACATCGCCCGGGCGCAGCTCGAGCGGAGCGCTTCGAACCTGGTCGTGGCGAACGATCTCGAGATGTTCGAGGGCCGCGACCACGTCGCGTGGCTGGTTGACCGGAACGGCGCCGACGGCCCGATCGCCGGCCGGGAACGCATCGCACATCGCATCGCCGCTCGTGTCGGGCAGCTGCTTTCCGCGTGACGGACAGTCCCGCGCTTTTTTCCTGAAGCGACGTGGGCTGAGTGAGCGGCTTCCTGCCTTGTTTTCTTTTTTTCGGGAACCTTTTGACGTGGTGTGTGTCTAGAAAGACAAAACACCCCGAAGGTAAACCGAAAGGAGGAAGATGGGTATGTCACGCGCATATGGTTCCTGGCGGTTCTGGTTGATCGCGGTTACGGTCGGTTGTCTTCTGCCCTTCATGGTCTGGGCGGCAGACCAGGAAAAGACGGATTCCAACGCTCTCAAGCCTGATACGGAAACCATTCAGGAGCCGGCCAGCCCCCCTTCGTCTCTCGAGGACATGATGCGGTCCATGGAGCAGAAGATGGATCAGATGCTGCAAAGCCCCTTCGGGCAGCGCGGCCGGATGCCCCGGTGGTTCGATGATGATTTTGGACTATTCCCCGGGGCGTTCAAAGGCGGCATGGGAAAGAATATGTTCCCTGTGCGACAGGCGAGATCGAATATCACCCAGAAAGATGACAATATCATCGTGACGATCGATCTCCCCGGCCACGACAAGAGTACCATCGATCTGCGCATCAAGGACCGGGCGCTGATTCTCAAATCCGAACGGAAGTCCATGAACAAGGAAGACAAGGACAACAAGGTCTTCCGCGAGGAAATCTCGTACGGATCGTTTTCGCAGATTTTCGAACTGCCGCGCAAGGTGCTCGAGACTCAGGCGAAGGCTTCGTATGCCGATGGCGTCCTGACAGTCACGTTGCCCGTCGACAAGACCGCGCCGCAGGACGAGGATGGATTCAAGATTCCCGTCAACTGAGTTGTCGTTTGTTTTCTCCCCCCCCCTTCGCCCGCCGGGACGCCCGGCGGGCTTTTTCTTGCGCCGGCATTGGCCTGATGTCCCTTGGGCGACCTGAGAAGGACGGACAGGCATCGATTCTTCTCGTACTCTTCCGTGAGAAGGCGGAAGCGTATACAATAAGAAAATACTTGGCCGAAGACGCCGACGGGGAGGATTATGATGCGCTCTGTCAGGATTCGAACGCATGTCGTGATGTTCCTGGTCTGCCTTGTCCTTGCATCTGCCTGGGCCGCGAACGCGGGAACCGGTGATCCGGGAAAGGTCGTGTTCATCCTTCTCGACGGCTGCCGCGCCGATACCTTCAACCGGTTGTGCGACCAGGGGCGGGCGCCGACCTTCGCGTGGCTGCGAAACCAGGGGTTGTCCGTCGACAATGCCGTTTCGGTCTGGCCTTCGACCACCGGGCCGGCGTATGCGCCGTTCATCTGCGGAACGTTTCCCTTCCAGTCGAATCTCACCGGCATCCGCCAGTATCTGCGCTCATCTGGCACGTATCGGAGCTACTGCGGCACCGATGTGAAGAAGATCTCCGAAGACCTTTCGCGTGATTTCCCGACCGTGTTCGAGCTCCTTCCCCGCGACAGCCTGGCGCTCGTCGCCATGCTCGACCGAGGCGCCGGCCGGCGTTTCAACCCGCCCCTCGATTTCTTCCTCAAGAGCATGCGGGGCAAATACCTCGAATGCGACCGCGTCATCCTCAGAAAGCTCGAGAAAGAGCTCGATGACGGACTTCCGAGGTTCACATTCGTCAGCTTTCACGGGCCGGACTCGGTCGGGCATCGGACCGGCACCGACGGCGCCGGGTACGACGAGGCGGTGATCAACCTCGACGGTATCGTCGCGAAGCTCATTGCGTGGCTGAAGACCCACGGCGAGCTGGAGCGGACCACCATCGTCATCAGCGCGGATCACGGCTCCCAGTCGACCTCGAAAAGCGGCGACCTGGCACCGGCTCTTTCGGCTCTGGGCCTGAAGGTCCGTGATGCCATCGGCCGCAGCACGATCGGGTACAACCTTGACAAGACGGGGCATGCCGATGAAAACGACGTGATCGTCTGCGTGAGCGGCAACGCCTGCGTTCAGCTGTATCTCAAGGGACGGCCCGGCGCCGCCTTCGAAGGAGCGCCGTCGTTCCGGATCCGCCCGACGCTTTCCGAGATGCGGGCGTATCGACGGGGAAGCGACGCGCGCGAAGTCGGCGACGTGATCGGAACGATTCTGGCCCAGCCCTGCGTCGGTTTTCTGGCGGTCAGGGATGGCCGGGCCCGGTACCGGGTGCTGTCGAAATCTGGCGAAGCCGTGATCACGCGGGAAGGAGACCGGCTTGGCTACAGGGTCGTTTCCGGAGCCGACCCGCTGCAGATGGGCATTGCGGCGCGCAAGGTGTCGGACGGGCGGTTGATCCAGGAACGGAAATGGCTTCGCATGACCTGTCTCGATCCGTATCCTGACGCCGTGTTTCAGATTTCGCAGCTTCTCGAGGCCGAGAACTCGGGAGACATCATCGTCAATGCCGCCCCCGGCTACGAACCGTGGCACGAAGGCCAGAAGGGTGTGCATGGCGGCCTGGATGCGGGCCAGATCAAGGTGCCGATGGTCCTGTGGGGGAAGGGCGTTTCGCCGGGGCGTCTGCCCTGTGCCCGCACGGTCGACCTCTACGTGACGATGCTGAAGCTGATGCAGGTGGCGCCGCCGCCCGGCCTGCTCGGCCTGCCCCTGTTCTGAAGCCGATAAGCGTCTTGTCGCGATGGAGGAGATTCGCATGAGTATCCCGGTTTGTCGCCGAATGGCATCCTGTTGGCGGTTCCTTGCCGTGCTGTGGATCGCATTCTGCGTGTCCGCCCCGGCCTTCGCGGATATCCGGGACGCTCTCGACCGGTATTCCGACGCGCTGCGACGGCATCTGGTCTGGCAGTTTCTGTCGCTTCCGACGGCCGGAAGCCAGGTGGAACGCCTCGTGCGCTGCCATACGAAAACCGTTGCCGACCTCATCAGGAACCAGTGGCGACAGACGAAGGCATCCGAACATCTGCGCAGATCGGCCGATGAGCTGGAGCGGCTTCAGACCCTGGTGCTTTCGATCTTTCCCGCCCCGAACTCCGGCATGCGGGACGATGCCGCCCGATTGATCATCGCCCGGATTCCGGAAGGAGCAGGCGTGTTTCCCGTCAGGCGTGGATATCTGCCGCTTCTCGAATCCCTGCGATCCCGTCTCCAGCATCAGGAGGCCCAGAGTGAACGGTCCGATACCCGAACTCTCGATCTCGTGGCGCCGGCGATTGCGAAGATTCGCGCGGAATGCGCGCAGATCTCCCAGGCCGAGGAAGTCGGACTCCTTCAGGCCTGGTTCTCGCGGAACTGCGTGGCCATCGAACCGGCCCTTTCCGGAAGCGGCTCTCCGATCTTTGTCATTTCCGGGGCTGGAACGGTGTCGAAGAACGGAAACCTGCCCGGCAAGCCGCTTCCGACGGGAAATCCGATTCCGAAAAAATTCCTGTGGGGTGTTTCCACCTCGAGTCAGCAGTGGGAAGGCAAAAGGCACGGCGGCATCTGGGAGACGTTCGCCGATGCGGGCCGCACCGAGGAAAAGATCGGGCGGGCCGCCAACGGATACGAGCTGTTCGAAAAGGATCTCGACCTGGCGGCCGGGATGGGTTTGAATGCGTTCAGAACGAGCATCGAATGGGGCCGGATCGAGCCGGAGCAGGGCAAAATCGATCCGGAGGGCGTCAAGTTCTATCATCGCCTGTTCGACGGCATGCGAAAACGCGGCCTGGAGCCGGTCGTCACGCTCGTTCACTTCACGTGGCCCCAGTGGTTCGAGAAGATCGGCGGCTGGGACTCGGAAGCCGGCGTGCGCGCGTTCTGCCGGTTCGTCGATATCGTGTCGCGCGAATACGGGAGCAAGGTGGATTTCTGGCTCACCTACAACGAACCGCCTGTGGAGATCATCGCCGGCTACGTGCTCGGGGCCAGCGCGCCTGGATATCGAAACCCGCTCAAGGCGCTCGCCGTCACCCGCGCCTGGATCCGATGCCACAAACTCGCCTACCGGATCATCCACGAAAACGATACCACGGCGTATGTTTCCTGGAATAACTATACCGGAACGTATAGATTAGGCAGTCTCGGCGATATCCATGTCCTGGTCGAGGGTGCAGCCAATCAGGGCGGTTCTGACGCGTCGGCCGCGGGCGTTCTCGAGACGCTGACGAGTGTCGAGAACCAGTGGATGAAAGAAGTGGCCAGCATCGAAGGCGGACGAGGCGCCGGTTCGAGAAGCCGGTCGAAATATCTCGACTATATCGGCATCGATTATTACGCTCTCTGGCGGCTGCCGGGAGGCTTCACGAAGCCTCACCTGTGGGAGATCCACCCCGAGGGCTTCTACGACGTGATCAGGAATTACTACAACTGGTTCAGGGTGCCGGTGCTGGTCGCGGAGAACGGTATGGCGAGCTGCGACCTGGCGCCGCGCCAGGACGGCTGGACCCGCGAGGCGTTCCTCGTTCAGCATGTGAAGCAGATGCAGCGCGCGATCCGCGACGGCTATCCCGTGCTCGGCTACATCCACTGGTCGATCACGGACAACTGGGAGTGGGGCTCGTTCGCACCCCGGTTCGGTCTGTATTCCGTCGACTGTCGCAACGAGCGGTTCGAACGCGTGCCGACCCCGTCGGTCGACGTCTATCGCGCCATCGTCCGGGCCGGCGGCGTCACGCCCGAACTGGAAGCCCGGTATCCGGCGCCGATATCTTCCGGAAAGGCCCGGTAAAGGTTCCCGGCGGCCGGAGCCGCCGCTTGTCCGACTGTGGTACAATGTCGCCGTCATGGATATCACCCCGTATTGCGGCATTGTTTTCGATCTCGACGGGACGCTGCTCGACACGCTGGCTGACATCGCCGATTCGACCAACCGTGTGCTGCGCAGGCACGGATTCGCTCCCCATCCGCTCGATGCCTACCGGTATTTCGTCGGCGACGGCATGCGGATGCTTGCGGAACGCGCGCTTCCGGCAGACCGGCGCACGCCGGAACTGATCGATGAGGTGTTCCGTGCTGTGCATGCCGAGTATGACCGGCACTGGGCCGATATCACCAGACCATACGACGGCGTTCCCGAGCTTCTCGACGGGTTGCGGGAGCGCGGTATCGAGATGTCGGTCCTGTCGAACAAGCCCGAGGAGTTCACCGTCATGATGGTCCGGCACTACTTTCCCGGCGTGCCGTTCAAGCGCGTCTACGGCGCCGGCGCGGGGATTCCGCGCAAGCCCGATCCGGCGGGCGCGCTGCGCATCGCGGCCGAGTCGGGGCTGGATCCGTCGCTGTTCATGTATCTCGGCGATACGATGGTCGATATGAAGACGGCGGTGGCGGCAGGCATGTTCCCGATCGGGGCCCTCTGGGGGTTCCGGGAAGAGGCTGAGTTGCGGGAAGGCGGCGCGAAGCTGCTGGTTGCGCATCCGGGAGACATCCTGGACGCGTGATCTGAGGAAGCACGACCTCTTTGTTTCCCCGAACATGGGTTTCGACGGATGGATGGATGAGGCCATGATTCGAGGGAGGTTCTGAAACAGGATGGAAATGATGCAGATGTCTGAAGACCCGTCGATGGAACGCGGCAAAAGCGCCGGAACCGCATGCCGCAAGAGCCCGGACGACGTGCTGAAGCGGATGTGGGGCTACGGCTCGTTCCGGCCGATGCAGCGCGAGGCCGTCACGGCCGTGCTCGGCGGGCGGGACGCCCTCGTCATCCTGCCGACGGGTGGCGGGAAGAGCTTGTGCTACCAGCTTCCGGCGGCGTGCGGCGTCGGGTTGACGCTCGTCGTCTCGCCGCTGATCGCCCTGATGGACGACCAGGTGGCGGCCGCGTGCGAGATCGGCCTGAAGGCCGGGGCGCTCCATTCGCAGACGCCGGAGAAAACCAGAAAGTCGGTATATGCATCGATATATGACGGCTCGCTCCAGCTTCTGTATGCGAGCCCCGAGCGGCTCGTCGCCGGCGGTCTGCTCGAGACGGTGCGACCCTGCCTGGGCCTCGTCGCCGTCGACGAGGCGCACTGCGTCTCCCACTGGGGGCATGAATTCCGGCCCGAATACCGGCAGCTCAGGCCGTTGCTGGAAAGCGTCCCGGAGGTCCCCCGGCTCGCGCTGACCGCGACGGCGACGCCGGCCGTGCAGGAAGACATTCGCGCCCAGCTCGGCCTGCGGAACCCGGTCTCGCTGGTCGGTCACCCGGACCGGCCGAACCTGACATACCGGGCCTTTCCGCGGCACGACCAGGCGCGCCAGGTGCTCGACGTGATCCGCAACCACCCGCGGGAGGGCGGCATCGTGTATGCCCAGACGCGAAAAGAAGTCGAGCGCCTGGCAAAGAGCCTCGCGAAGGCGGGCGTCTCGTGCGCGCCATACCACGCCGGCCTTGACGGAGCGGTGCGCGCCCGCACGCAGGACGACTTCGTCCACGAGCGGCTCGACGTGGTCGTCGCGACGATAGCGTTCGGTATGGGCATCGACCGGTCGAACGTGCGGTACGTCGTCCACGCGAACACCCCCAAATCGATCGAGCATTACCAGCAGGAGTCGGGCCGCGCCGGCCGCGACGGCGAGCCCGCCGAGTGCGTGCTGTTCTTCTCTGCGGGCGACCTCGCCACCCACCGGGCCCTCTCCCTGCGCGACGACGGAATGACCCCCGAGCGCCGCCGCGTCATCGAGCGGCAGTTGAAGGAGATCGGCCGCTACGCCGTCTCGCCCGTCTGCCGCCACCGCCTCCTCGCAGAGCATTTCGGTCAGGCATACCCCCCGCTCGCGAGCGATGGAATATATAATAAATCAGATATAACGAATAATATAAATGAGGAACGCGGATGCGGGGCCTGCGACGTCTGCCTCGGCGAAACGACGGCGTTGCCGGACGACGAGGCGCTCGTGACCGCGCAGAAGATCATCAGCGCCGTGTATCGCACCGGAAGCCGGTTCGGGGGAAACTACGTCATCAGCGTCCTGCTGGGAAAATCCGACGAACGCATCGGGGCCAACGGCCACGACACCCTGCGCGTCTTCGGCCTGATGAAGGAGTACAGCGAGGCCATCCTGCGCGGCTGGATCGACCAGCTCGTCATCCAGGGCCTGCTCGCGGTCACCGACGGGGAATACCCGCTCCTCCAGGTCACGAACGCCGGCCTCGACCTGTGCAAGGGCACCGGCTCGGTGCGCCTCGGCAAGCCCGGCCTGCCCGCCGGTTCCCGCAAGCGGCGGCGCGGCGTGTCCGCCTCCATCGTCGTCGGCGATCCGGCGAACTCGGACGCGTTGCCGCTGTTCGAGTCGCTCCGTCAGCTCCGCCTCCTGCTGGCGCGCAAACAGGGCATTCCGCCCTACATGGTGTTCCCGGACTCGGTGCTTACCTCGATGGCCGCGCTCAAGCCCGCCGACGCCGAATCCCTGCGCCTCATCAAGGGCGTCGGCGACCAGAAGCTCGCGAAATACGGCCGCCCCTTCCTCGCCGCCATCGCCGGCCAGAATCCCGAAACCGCCGCCGCCTCATTCGCAAAGCCTTCCTGAACAGCCGGGCTCTTTCAATGCGTCCGGGGCGCGGTTGATGTCGACCTTCGTTTCGAGACAGGGGCGACAATCCATATCGGTCGCCCCGATCATGAACCAGTTCAAGTGGCCTTGATGATGATTATTATGTCTTTATCATGCAATCTCGGGTATTGAGTCCTGCTGAATGAAAACCACCCGTTCGCCCTGAGCCTGTCGAGGGGCGAGTGCATTCGTGCTTCGACAAGCTCAGCACGAACGGTATCGAGTATGCGGGTGATCGTCGTGTTCCTCGCGTGAGACGAGTAATACTATGACCTCCCGCAGCATTTTTTGAACTTCTTGCCGCTGCCGCAGGGGCAGGGCTCGTTTCGGCCCACGGTTTCGTCGGCGGGCGTCGGTTGCTCGCTGTTTTCGCTTCCGAGCGGCTCGCGGCCGTTCTTCGTCAGCCAGGTATCGAACAGCGACGTGACAAGCTTTCTGCGCCGGTCCAGCTCGGACGCGACTCCCGGGTGCTCTTTGCGCAGAGCGCCGAGCAGGCGCCGGGCAAGGTCGGGATCCCCTTCGATCGAGTTGGCCAGGATCCGCTGGTCCCGATAATTGACGAGGAACATGCAGTCGGGGTCGTGGGGGTTGTCCGCCGATTCGTCTGCGTCCGCGTCCTTGGTGAACCACTGCAGAGAGGCGATCGGCGAGGCATAGGCGGGGGTGTAGCCGTCGAAGCATCCCCACTCGGTCCCGTCGAGCGAGAACGTGAAGGGTTGAGCGAACGGAAACAGCAGGACGTAGGGCACGAGGGCCCCTTCATGCTTATCCAGATATTCGAAGCCGAGCTCCACCCGGGAGTCGGTCGGTGAGCATTCCCGTTCCTGAATCCATTTCTCGGCGAGGAAATATCGCCGGAGTTCCTTCCAGTCGGCATTGGAACATCGTTCCACGAAGGAGTCGCCGATTGCGACGCCGTCGGGGCAATGCCGCATGAACAGATCGCGATCGCGAAGCTGCTGCTTCTCGATATCGACGCGAAAATACGGCACTCCTCCCCCCTCCACGCCGGGGCGTTTCAAATAGGGATACACGTCCAGGATCATGCAATCGCAGAAGGGATCGTCACACACCTCGTATTGAACCAGATACTCGAATTCTTCCGCGGATCCGATCTTCAGACGCATGGCCTGACGGTCGGGATCGGGCATGAACGAGAGCCGCGGCTTCACCAGGCCATTGGCCGTGTTCGTGCGAAGGGCGGCCTCGTCGTAGGTCAGAATCTTCTCCAGCACCGTATTGTCTTCATTGAGGCAGTGAACCACGTGACCGTCGTTCATGCGGCGAAACAGGACCAGTTCCTTCCGCCTGTTCTGAAGGCCGGCGACGCCGCCGAAGACGAGCCCTGGCTTGCAGGCCTTTCGAACCAGTTCCGTATCGACCACGGCCGTCGGGCAGGCTTTGCAGAAATACCCCCCGGGCGACAGGGCGACGCGGGCTCCCGTGTTCGTCGTATAAATAAATTCTGATATATATTCCTGAAGAGGGGATCGGCATTTCGGGCAGGTTTCACTCTGCCCCGCGTAGTCCAAAGAATACATGTCGACGAGATGGTCCCCATCGAAAACGGGCAGACCGTGCTTCGCGATGAGAATTCGTTCGGCCTCGGCTTTCAGGTTCGGGCCGAAGTCATCCAGATCGACCCGGCGAACCGGTGACGAGAGATCTTTTGAGTTTGCCATGTTCCACCTCCCGGGCGGGGCGACGATGAAATTTTGAGCGTTCGCCCGGGCATACTGTACCACCCCCGTTTCGGAGAGGCAATCGCCCGGTTCGAATCGCCCCAATCAGCCGGGCTTCTTCGCGTCGTCCGGGGCGCGGTAGATGTCGACCTTCGTTTCGAGACAGGGGCGGCAATCCATATCGGTCGCCCCGATCATGAACCAGTTCTCGGGCTTCATGAAGTAGTCGAGGCCCCGGCCGATCTTGATGATCCAGCCGTTATCCAGCCGCACTTCGCGGTCGTGCATCGTCTCGCGGTATTCCCATGTGAAAGCGACCCTGTACGCCGCGAGACTGTCGCGCAGCATCCCGAACCGCTCCTCCGCCTCCTTCCTGTCCTCGTCCCCGTCCAACCCCGTGACCAGGTGCAGCTTTTCGAGTGACCCAGCCCGCAGCGCCGTCTCGCAGAATCGCACGAGGTTCTGGATCTGGTGGTGAGCCCGGATATACGGATCCTCGATCCGGATCTCCTTCACCCCGGCCAGATACCGGCCGAACACCGCCTCGTAGGAATACCCGGTGTCACCATACCTGATCGTATAATGGTCTTCGACCGCCTCACCGTCGCCGTTCGCGGCCCGCACCATGCTGTTGGGCCGCGCCGGCCGGACTTTTTCCTCTTCGCGTTTTCCAGAGGCCGGATCCGGTGTCATGCCGCCCTTTCCCGGGACCGCCTGCCCGTCGCCCGGTAACCGCCGCCGCACCGGGTTCTGCGTCGCCGGCGCGTCCTTTGACTCGGGGCACCAGACCTCGATCTCGGTTCCATTCTGAGCGATATACGACAGATGGATGCGCGCATACTCGTCGTCGTGCTTGCGCTTGTTCAGCTGCTCCTTCACCCGCCGCCGACCCTCGAGAGCGTAGGCCACATACTGCTCCAGCTCGGCCGGCGTCGGCTCCCCGGCTGGGTGCAGCAGCTTGAGCAGCCCCGAGACCGTCCGCTTGACCGCGATCTCGTCGCGGCCCTCGATCGACGACCCGAACCGGCAGTGCCTGTTCACGTAGTCATACCGGCTCTGCTTCGACAGCGCATGGAACGCCTCCGACAGGTAGTCGGTGATGAAACCGTATTTGTCGGTCAGCAGGAGACTGCTGTTCTTCGGCATCTCCCACCCGGGCAGGAACGTGAAGAACCGGTCCAGCACGGCCAGGTCGAACTCCTTCGGCAGCGGGATGAACAGGTCGTGCTGCGTCGAGTTGACGACCTGATCAATAGCATTATCTATATTCCCCACGAAGGCGAGGCTCGCGTTCGCCACGATCTCGACGCCGCGCGAGAACCGGCCGCTCGCCATGTAGCTCTTCAGAATGTCGATCGTCTCGGGGTCCTTGATCCGCACCCGGCCGACCTCGTCGAACGCCACGATGTCCCAGAAGCCCACCAGGCCGACCGCCCGCCGCGCGGTGTTGTAGAACAGCGTCGGCGTGCTCGCCTGGCTCACCAGCGTCGAGTAGGGCGAGAACTCGCTGAACGCGTACGATTTTCCCGTGCCGCGCGGCCCCAGCTCGATGAAGTTGTAGTTCGCCTCGACGAACGGCAGAAACCGCGCGACGAAATGCATCATCAGCCGGAACTCCATCTTCGACGGCTCCAACCCGATCGACCGGATCAACGCGTGAAGCCACTCGTCCCGCGTGAACTTCAGCCGCCCCTCGCAGAAATCCTCGAACCGGAACTTCGACAGCTGAATCGGCTTCAGGCTCTCGATCGCGAACGCGTAATCGTCGTCCTCGACGTCGTTGTGCGCCACCGTCACCTCGGCCCAGATCCCGCCCTCGAGCAGCCGGTCGTTGTCCCGGTAGAACTTCTCGGGAATCGCGATCCGCCGCGACCCGAAATTCTCCAGCTCGGCCCAGTGCCGCTTTTCCTTCTCCTTGTAGACCACGTGCACCTTGTCGATGAACTTGTGCGTGCCGTTGCGCTGCACCAGCGACTGGGCCTTGTTCGCCTCGTCGGGCCGCACGTAGTTCTTCTGGAGCGTCTCGAGCACGGCCGCGATCCCGTTCTCGACCTCGGCCGCATCATCGCTCGCGCAGAACTTCGCCAGCAGGAACTCGAGAACGAACGTCGGGATGTTCGTTCCCTTCTTGATGCGGTGCAGAAGGTCTTTCCTGACGACCTTGCCGGAAAAGGCTTCGTTCAGTTTCGTGTCGAGAGCGTCCATGTCGTTACTCCGCGTAATCGGTTTCTAGCGACAGCCTGGCGAAGGTCACGCCCGTGACGGGATCGACGGCCCGGATCTCGAACGGGCCGGAAAACTCCTCTTTCATGTGGAACGGCACCCGGATCGACTCGCCGTAGGCGATCGAGAGCAGGCCGGTCGACGGGTCGAGATGGTTGCAGGTGGCCGCGTCCCCGACGAGCTCCTTGTCGCACCAGGCCGAGAGCTGGAATCGCACCGCCTCGTCCGTGAACATCCGGCCCTGCATCAGCGCCACCTCGATCATCGGCCGCCGCGTCGTGATGCGCTTCACCGCGCCGCCCCGGTACGACAGCTTCAGCTCGGGCTTCTGCTGTGCCTGCTCCTTCCCGGCCGCGCCGGCCAGGTCGATCTCGATGACCGGCAGGACGCACTCCTGGAGCGAGAGGCCCGAGTGGAAATACCCGGCCCCCTTCGCGAACGTCGCCAGGGTCGAGGGCGTGGCGTAGGTGTCGAACTCGCCCCGCATCCCCAGCTCCGCGAGGGTGAACACGCTCGCGCCGGCCCCCGGCGAGCCGCGGCCCAGCAGGCACCGGTCTTTGGCGACGCTCCACTCGCCCGGCGGCTTCACCGCCACGTCGCCCCGCTCCTGCGCTTCGGCCAGGAAGAAGCCGTGGTCGGTCGCCATGACGGCCTTCTGGAACCCGCGTTCGCCGACCCGCCGCACGCCCGCCAGCAGTTTGCGCACGAGCTTCGGCATCAGCCGCCAGGCCTCGCCGGGAGTGTTTTCGCACAGCTGGTCGATCTCGCCCGACTTCACGATCAGCAGGCGCGTCGTCTCGGGAATCTTCAGGCGCGACGGGGGCTTGTTGATGAGGTCGTCGAGATCGCACATGTGGCACAGATCGCCCAGCGACGACTTGAACCACTTGAGCCGCTCGTCGGGCGTGGTGATGCGCGTGCCCTTGATGCTCGGAACGAGGCTGTCCTTCTCGATGCCGAGGGAAAACTCCGTGTCGGCCTCGGGAAGCAGCGCCGCCATCCCGACCGCCGTGACCGTGGGCAGTTGCGCGCAGACGGCGGTCGTCCGCGTCCGGAACTGCTGGGAAAGATGCTTTTCGAGCGCGACGGCCAGCTCGTACCGAAGCGAATCGACCATGAACAGGGCCGTCCGTTTCCGCTCCTCGAGCCGCGGGGCGACGAACCGGCGGAACGTGTCGGTGTTGCGCGGCCGCCCCGAGACCGGCCAGCCCTCGCGGCCAACCGACTCCATGAACCTGCGATGCAGGGTCTCGGCGAGCCCCAGATACCGTTTGCGTGCCTCATCGACGAGCCGTTCGAGGCCCGCCAGGTCGCCGAACGCGTCGGAAACCGCCTGCTCGAACTCGCGGTGGGCCGTGTCGAGCTTCAGAAACTCGGCGCAGTAGAACTCGAACAGTGCGGCCAGCGCCGGTTTGCAGGCCGCCAGCCGCGTCTCGAGGTCGCCGGCCAGCTCGAGCAGGTCGCGCAGGCGGCCGGCGATGCTCCAGAGCTGCTGCCGGTCGGTGTGCCGCACCCAGATCGACTGTTCCCGGCCGCGGCAGATCGTTTTCGCCCCCGTGAAATCGCCCGCCTCAGTTCTGTGAGTGAACAGTTCGAGATACTTCCGCTCCTCGAACGCGAACGTGTCGCGCTTTCCGAAATCCTCGGCTTCCCGGAAATACCCTTCGAGGGCGAGTTCCGCCGCCGCTTTCCCGGCCAGCTCCATATACCCGGTCTGGTATGCCTCCGTGCCGCGAAGCGTGTCGCACACCTGGTAGACCAAGTCGCGCGCCGTCGCCGCAGCCCGGGGCACGCTCGAAAGCTGTGCCGGCAGGGCCTGGGGCAGATCGAACACGAACTCGCTGAACAGCACCAGCCGCGCGACTTCGGCCCGTACCGTCTCCGCGTCGGCGTCGCGGCCGTCGGGAAAGCGGTATGACAGGGTCGTGCGCAGAAACTCGCAAAATTCGGGAACCCAGGCGCGGTCTCGTTCGAGGGCCTTCTTCTGCGCGGCGTCGGGGCACAGGAGCCCGACGAGGATCTCCGCGGCCGACGAGCACCGGAGCGTGCTCTTGAGCTTCGGCCAGGTCGCGCCCTCCTCGAGCAGGCCGTTGATCACGTCGAAATCCGGCGTGCCCGCCGCGAACAGCGCGTCGATCCGGCTTGCCTTGTCGGGCGCCGCCCGCTGGCACAGGGCCTGGTAGCTCTCCCCGTCCTCGCGCGG
>DAOSOK010000024.1 GCA_035373905.1 Candidatus Ozemobacteraceae bacterium
TCCGTGTCCACTTTTTCAAGTTGTCGTGAAAAGTACGCAAGATTCGGATGAACCTGAATTCGGGGGACGTGATACCAGTTTCACCGATGAGCTCGGTGAAAAGCCGTTTGGGGTTTGGGGAGATGCCAGCCCGAACTCGGTGCTGAAAGATTTTCAACGCCCAAAGAATTTGATATCACGTCCCCGGAAATCGTGAACAGTGGAGGTGGCGTCAACCGAATTGGGTATATAAAACCAGCGCGGGAAGAGGGTTATGTATTTCGGCGGGAGTCGAGTTACCCCCAAAGTTACCCCCGAAAAGGCGACGGTGCCACCTTCACACAAAAAGTCAAAGAGCAATTCTAAGACGACGATATCACAACGGCGGCCGCCATTTTTTACCCTTCCGAAAAGAACAGCCCCCGCTTACCACCAGGGCGAACAGGAACCGGCCGCCACCGGATCAGCCGCCATCATCGCGGCCCCTTCACCCCTACCGTGTCCAGGTCGGCACGGCTTCACCCTGCGGGTTCCGCCCGACCGCCCCGGCCCCGTCCGGGGTTCCTCGAGTCGATCAGCTCGAGGGGTTCATCGAGGGTGGCGCTCGAGCAGAGACAAGCCGATCGGACGGCGCAACGTGCCGGCCAGCCGGCGGTGGAGAACAACGGAGAGAAAGAAAGATGGTGGCGGCCGTCGCGTGTTGCCCTCTGTGTCCTATTCGGTGCCCGGTTGCGCGGGGGTCAGAAACGCGCGGGGCTTGCCAGATATCGGCCCCGTGAACTCGGTGGTCAACCAGCGACTTACTGAGGAAAAACGCCCACAACAAAGGTTGTGAGCGCTTCCACCCAGCCGGGATTCATGCAAGAGGCGGTTTACAAAATTTGATCTCTGGCGAACGGTGCGCGTCCCTGACCCCTGACTGAACGACGCCCCGGAAGGACCCGCCGCATCACCCGACCGGCACGACGGCCCACCCCTTCCCCAGCCGATCAGCACAGGCACAGGCTTTTTCGTGGTTCCGGTGGAGATGCCCGCAGCGCTTCCCGGTCGAGTGTCGAGCTTCCCACCCCGCCGGCGGATGGTTCACCTGGTCGCCACGGACGACGGCCCGAAGCGGCTCGAGAGTCGCCACCAGGAACGGCGGGGTCTCGATCAGGCCCGCCGCCATGGCAAGCAGATGCCGGCGGTTCATTATTTGAACTCCGCGAACGGGTCGTCAAGCTCTGCAAACGGGTTGCGCTTCGTGTCCTTCGGTCCGGCCGCCTCCACCCTCGAGCGTGACGCCGGGGTTAGTCCGAACTCCACCAGGAACGCCCGCATTTCCTTTGACGCCTTCGTCGCAATGTTCAGATTCGGGTTCTGAGCAAGCACGCCGTTCGTGAGGGTGATAACCAGTCCCTCCCGCTTCACCGCTTCCATGGCCGCCGTCCAGATTGAATACTGGCCACAGTAAGCAGAGAACGCCGCCGCATCCCCGGCGGTCAACAGCCCACGGTCACGAAGCATCGGGAATAGCCTGTTCCATTCATCCCGGCCTGTTTGATCGAGGAACGCCGGCGGTTCGGCCCCAAGGTCGGGATACGTCGGCTCGTTCGGGTTGGTCCGGTGCTTCCGGAGCGTTCCAGAAAGCTTCTTCATCGCGGTAGGTTTACGTCTTGGCATGAGATACCCCCCTTTTCTACAGTTGGCCGTATAAAAATTTGATTCCACCCAACGGTCTCCCGTCATAAGGCGGGAGGGATTCGGTCCCCCCCTCCCGCCCCCCGTCAGTGCCGGGCGGAGTTCGCCACCTGGCACCGCCTGATGATCTCCTTCAGCCCCTCGATTCTTTGCTCATAGTCGAGAATTTCGGCCTCGCTCAGTGCAATCATCGCCTGGTTTGCTTCGCGGATCGCTCGCCAAGCGGCTTCGTTATCGCCACGCATGAGCGCCGCAAGGGTCGCTTCAAGCGCTTCCTTCGCCGGGTCCGTCGTCTGCTCGTCGTCTTGATCGGCGCCTCCCAGGCGCGTGATGTTTTTGTCCATATTGAATCTCCTTCTGTTCATTGTCTTGTTCCTCACGACAGCGCGAACCACAGCGCCACGAGAGGGAACACGCCCCAGCCCCAGGTCATCAGTTCGTTCTCGTTATACATGGATCGAGATATTCCTTTCGATCAGCTTGGAATTGGCGGGAGGATGGCACCGCTCACAGACGATCACGCCCCAGCGGCTCACCCATAACCGACCGCCGCCGCAGACGTGGCACGGCCCCACCGCCCGCACCGCCGCCGCCTCGGCATCCACGCGGTTCGTCCCGGCGTCAGTCTCGACCATGGCCGCCCGTTCGCTCACCACGTCGGCATGGTCGGATGGTGGAGTGATGGCCGGCCCCGCCCCGAGAACCGGCACGGGAACGGGCTTTCTCGGGGATTCCGCATTAGATGCCCGTGGTGAGGTCGAGACAGCCGACACCTCATCTTTGCCCGCCCCGTCGTTCCGAGAGGCTTTATCGGGCACCGTGGCGGCCGTCGCGTTCTGTATCGTTCGTCTTATATCGTCCAGTATGCGAAGCGCCCCGGCCTCGTCACCGGCCCGGTCGAGTTCGTCGGCTCGATCGAGCAGCCGGTGAACCTGGCCACGTAACACCGAGTCATCCGTCATGGTGCGCGTCATGGTGGCGACAAGATCGGCCGCAAGTGCTACGCGGTTCGCCTGGATCAGTTCGAGCAGGCGCCCGGTCGGCTTCGGTCGGCAACGCAACCCACCTTCCCGGAACTCGATCATGACCCCGGCAGAATGAAGTTCCTCAAGTATCGCGGCCGGCCTCATACTGCCTCCCATCCGTCGTCATCCGCCGCCGGCTTCGCCTGGTCATCGAAAAGGACTTCCTTGAATCCGTCCTCGGTCGGTCCGTATTGATGGCCGGTTCGCCCCTCGGGTTTCTCTGTAATACTGTGCGAACTTGGCGAACTTGGCGCAGTTGATGAACTGATCGGGGTTTCGGGAATTGCGCGCAGTTGCGAACTTGGCGAACTTGACCCCTCGCGTTCCTGACCGACGGCCTCAACTTCGCGAACTCCGCAAGCCCGCGAAGTTCCCGAGAACGGCTCTAATCCTTCAATTCCGCCAGATTCGCGAGTTTCGCACAATGTATATAACTTCGCCCGTTTGTTGTTCGCCGCTTTTGGCCCCGCTCGAACTTCAATTCTCGGCGGGGTTTCTGCCAGAAGATCGGACAGCGCCGCGTCGATTCGATCGCTCCCCACGTGGCCCGCGAAACAGTCGGAGTTGATCGCCGCTCGGCTTGTCTCTCCATGGGCGCGCAAGTATTCGATGATCTTCTCGGCAACCTCCCGCTTTTCTTCGGCCTCAAATTCGCCCTCATCGCTGAAAATGAACCGGACCGAATCCCTGGAATATCGAATCCATAACCACGCCGCTTCTATATGGTGAAGCTCAATGAACCTGGTTCTATCTGCCAGGGCAAAAAGCATGGCAAGCCGTAAAAGGTTCGGGGCGCGGCGTTCGAGAAGCGCATCGACAAGCGAACCATACCCGCAACGATTCAATTCACCCTGATATAATTCATCGTATCGGCTTGAGGCTTCATCGGTAAAGGCAAACAAAAGCCCGTCTTTCTCTCTGGGATAGTCGCCTTTCGCGAACTCGATCACGGCCCGCGTTCTTTCGGCAAGCGCTTCCATCACGCTTTTCGGGGTCGGTTTCGGCCTCGATACCAGCTTGTCGCGTTCGGCCCAGAAGATCAGAAAGCGGTTTGCAAAGCCGTTTGTCATCGCCTTCGTGTCGAGTTGTGCGCGCAATTCCCCCGGCGTGATGGCTCCCGATACTGCAACGTGAGGATCAGAAGCCCACACCCGCGCGCCCTTGATGGCCGGGCGGATGCTTTCGCCGTCCCATGCGTCGCGAAGCGCGGACGAAAGAGTATTCCCGTCCCGTTTCCCTTGTTGGAGGATGTTGTCAAACTCGTGTTCGATGATCCACAAACGCTTGTCTTCAATGGCGGGGATTTCGTCTTTGCCCTGCATCATAGCGTCATGAAGGATCATGGCAAGCCCTTCCCTGGTGGAAAGCCCGCCCGTGTGAAGCTGTCCAGGGAACGGGACGGCGCCGATGTCCACTGTCGCGGTCGCTTCGGTCTCGTTTCCTACAAGGTATTGCCGGATTCTCTTCACCAGGGAAAGGGCGTCACCCTTTCGCCCTCGGCTGGTGCGCCCGACGTGCAGCATGAACAGGCGGGCGTGATGCCGCGTGTTCCCGATGGAAAGGTAAGCATTTCGCCCAACGGCGGCCGAAAGGAACGCCAGAAAGCCCGCACATACGGCGTATGGGTTCGCCTCAGTTGTTCTTGATGCCGCGCGCGCCACGTCTCCCGCAAGGCCGTAAAGCATCGCCGGTTCCGGCCTCGGTTGGTTCCGGTGGTTGTCCGGCTGGTTCTCGGGTTGCCCATTCGCGCCGGCCGGTTCGGTCTTGGATTCCGGCACGCCACGCGGCTTCGCCTTCCCGGCCTCGATGCCGCTCTCGATCGTCTTTCGGATCTCGTCATCCGACAGGCCCGCCCCGATCGCGGCCCGGCGCAAGGCTTCCCGTGCTTCCGCCTCATCCAGGGCGCCGCCGCCGATCAATTGCCCGAGGGAATGGGCTTCATCATTCAAGGTCTGATTCCGCGAACCATCACACGCCTGGACGACAGCCGCCACGGCCTTTTCAAGTGCCCCGCGTGCGTATTTGTTCGCCCTGGTCGTGCTCGAGATGGTCGCCGTCGACCGGGGTTGTTCAGCCTTCGGGGCTTCGGGGGGAACGACGACGGGCACCGGCGCGGGGTTGTGGTAAGCATTCGGATCGTGCGACAGGAAGCACAGCCTTGATACGTCTTTCCCGGACGGGTCCGGCTCGATCCCCGTTTCCGCCTTCACCCGATCGGCAACGGCCCGCCACGCGCGCCCATGGTCGGAAGAGTCAGAGACGGCCGCCACGGCCTTCAGACCATCACCCGATGGGCTTGTGAAGCACACCGCGACGGCGGGATCAATCGTCAGAGCGGCGCGAACGGCCGGCATCTTATCCCCGAGATGGTCGAGGTCGACGACGAGAAGCCCGGACGGATCGACAAGACCGGCCTTGTTCCTTGCCTTGAACGTCCCGGACCAGGTGACGGCTGGAAGGTCTTTCTTGCCCTGGTCGTAAGCGGCTCGATTCCCGGCGGTCAGACAACCGCGCAAGCGTTCGATATCGGCCTTGAGTCGGTCGGACCGGATCAGTTCGACGGCCTCGGCAACGGTAACAGACTCCGCCGGCACGATCGCCCGGGCGCTCTTGAAGATGGAAAGGTGCGGCGTTGTCTCGTTCATCTCCGCACCTCCCGGCCCCGCGTGAACGGTTGCACGCGGTGAGGGTATCGGGTAGAATACTTTTCGGTATGGTGAGTCGTGCGCTTCGGCGTGCGGCTTCTTTTTTTCATGACACCACCCCCGAAGCGGCCCCGGCCGTGGTTACGACCAGATTCGGCCCTCGATAACGTTTTACCAGCATTGAGGCAAATATCATCGCGTGCCGGTTGTCGCTCATGGTCAATTCGTTGACCGCCTGGATGAACTCGGCTTGTTGCCGGATGCAATCCAAGAGCGCCTTTTCCTGGCGTGCCGCGAAGCGGGCAAATCCGAACGCGTGCATGATGGCGTATTGTGCTTCGTGCTCTTGGGTTCGCGCCGCTCTCATTGCCAGTTGAAAGCCCCGAAGGCTTCCGAACATTTCCCGCATCGTCTCAATGTCGTCTGCTGAGGTGTTCATCTTCAGAAACGCCGCTTCGAGCTTGGCCTCTTCTTCCGGGTTGATTTCCGGTTCTTTCAGGCCCTCCACAAGATCAGGCTTCGAGGTCATGCCGACACCCCGCCGGCTTTTTCGATCAGTGCGCGAATGTCTTCAACGCGCCAAGCGGTTATTTTTTCGCCCAGCTTGACGGGCTTGGGAAACTTGCCGGTCTTCACTCCCAGCCACCAAGTAGAGGGCGAAACGGGGATCGGACCCGGGACGCCATGTTTTCGGTCTCCGATAATCTGACGGAGCCGCAAAAACCCGCTTACAGGTAACATAATAAAAAATACCTCCGTATTAAATTGTGTTGCTTAACACGAAGGTATTCAAACACGGGCGATGAGCGCGAGTATTCCCGGCAATTTTCAAATAACCCGGTAATTAGCTCCTAGACGGCGTTTTGTCCTCTATTGGCTCCTCGAAAAGCTTACGTGCCTTGTAGTAAAGTTCTTCGGCCCTTGTTCCGCACATACCAAATAAATCTCCAACGCTCTCAAATAACGCCTTGTCGATTCTCTCTCCGTCCTTGTGCCGTCCCAGCGCGACAGCGTAAACCAAGAACATCTTTTCGTGTTCTTCCCGTGCGGTTTCAATCTTTCGCCTTTTTGGGAATGGCTTCCCGAAAACTTCATCCCAACTTCTCGCCTTGAAGTCGAAAACTGAATCGCAACGAGTGACGAATGCCTCGGCCAACCACCCAGGCGCAATCATTCCGCTCCTGGCACAGTCACGCATACATGAAAGTATTGCAAGGCCGTCTCCGCCCTCTATGGCTTCCCGCCGCTTATTGATTCGTTGGGCAACCTCCCACTGGTAATACGGCGAATGCCAGGTAAGCCAACGAGCAGCAGACTTCAACTCCGGCGGCTCCCCGTCGATCTTTGTCTGTTCAAGCGCCGCCTCATCAGCCGTTGCCGTCCATGGATCAAACATCACACACCTCCCCCAGCGGATTCCAGAGGAACCGGGAGCGCTTGCCCCCGGCCCCCTGTTCGGTTTATGCCGCGCTTTTTTGGCTGCGCTTCAGGTTGGCATAGTCGATCGTTACAGCATGGGCAACGTCCAGAGCCGATTCCACAAGGTGAGAGATTTTTTGAACATCGGCCGGGGTGAAGGCGCCACGTTGCCGCAGCGCTTGAAGTTCGTCCCACGCAATCCCGGTAAGGCTTTTGATCCGTTCGGCGGCCCGGCCGGCGTTGTCGGAAAAATCCTCGAGTTCGATCCTGTCCATGTCGTTCCTCCTGGGTGAATTTTCTAACGTCAGTATTGGCAGTAGGTCACTTGGGGTTTTTCAGATTTTCGGGGAATCTCTAACGTCAGTATTGGCAGTAGGTCACTTGACCGTTTTCAGATTTTCACGCCACCCGGCCGGGTCGGACGTTCTCGTTTTTTAGGCCGTCGAGATAATCGGCCCATTCCTGCATCATCCGCCGGCGGTCGTCGATGAACTGGGTCCGGTTGTATGCCCGCCCCAGGGGATCACGGACGGTATGGGCAAGCTGATGCTCGATAATGTCCACGGGGAAATGGAGAACCTCGTCAAGCAGCGTTCGAGCCATGGCCCGGAAGCCATGCCCGCACATTTCAGCCTTCGGGATGTTCATCCGGCGCATCGCTGCGAGAACGGCGTTATCGCTCATGGCCCGCTCCGCCGATCGAGCGCTCGGGAATACATACCGCCCGGCGCCGGTCAGGGGGTGCAGCTCCCGCAGGATCTCGACGGCCTGACGCGACAGCGGCACGACGTGTGGGGTTTTCGTCTTCGTGACGAGGAACTTCCATTCCGCCGTTTCGAGGTCGATATCGGCCCATTGTGCATTCCGCAGTTCCCCAGGGCGAACGAAGACGAGAGGGGCAAGCTTCAAGGCACAACGGACGATCAGATCACCATGGTATCCGTCCATGAGCCGCAGCAGATCACCCACCTTGTCGGGGTCGGTCACGGCTGCAAGGTGTTCTTTGTTCGCCGGCGGAATGGCGCCCCGAAGATCGGCGCAAGGGTCACGATCGGCCCGCCCCGTCTGGATGGCATACCGGAAAACCTGACTGCAATTCGACCGTGCACGATGGGCTGTCTCGATCGCGCCGCGTTCCTCGATCCGGCGCAGCACTTGGAGAATATCGCGGGGCTGCGTGGCGAGTTCGGCGATGGGCTTCCCACCGATCCACGGGAAGATATCCCGCTCGAAGCGCTGCATGATCCGAAGGGAATGACTCGGTGCCAAGTTCGCGGAAAACTTGGCGAACCATTCCCGGGTCACGGCCTCGAAGCTATTCGTCGCGTTCTCGGTCGCGGTCGCCTTCACCGCCTTCCGTTCGGCGCCTGGATCGACGCCGGCCTCGAGTAGTTTCTTGGCCGCGTCACGGCGTTCCCGTGCGTCTTTCAGGCCGGTGTCGGGGTAAGTCCCCAGGGAGAGAAGCCGTTCCTTGCCGGCGAAACGATACTTGAGACGCCACCACTTACCCCCGGCGGGGGTAACTTGAAGGAACAGCCCGCCACCGTCGAAAAGTTTCTGAGTCTTGGCAGAGGCTTTCACAGAACGTATCTGCGTGTCTGATAATGACATGGGGGTAACTCCTCTCGTGAAATGTCCTGTTACCCCTAAAGTTACCCCCAAAAAACCCCGGATGACAAGGTATCAAAATGGACGATATCGGGCGGTGAGAACAAAAAAACCCGCTTGCTAGGCGGGTTTTCAGATAAATTCGGACAATATCAAATTGTCCCACGGTGGAGGTGGCGGGAATCGAACCCGCGTCCGAAGAGGGTCACGAGCGCCATGCTACCATTATTCCCTGCGTTTAGAGGTTTAAGGTTTTCGTAACCCACAGGGGGGTCTCTACTCACCCGATCCGTCTGGTTTGTCTCGAAGCGGCGCGCCAGGGGCCCCACGCAACTTCCAGCCAGTTTATTCGACGGTTCTTCGGTATCTTACCGGCGGAATCTACCGGGAACCGCGCAGCCTAATTAGGCCGCGAGCGCAACGTTTTCGTTGGCCTTTGTTTTTGCGGTCGAATTTTTACGAGGCCGTTCGACCAACCTCGAATGGCAAGCGATCGATCGCACTCCCCGTCGAAACCAGGTCACCCCCGGGAAGGGCACTCCAAAGAGCATCGGGCGGTTCGACTCAACGAACCCGGTCGCAGGGTGGCGGCCGTCCCTATCTTTAAATGTATCACAAATCGGCCGGTTCAAAAAGAGTTCGGTCACCGATTGTCCGAACGATGAAGAAACGCTCCCAGCTGCCCTGATCCGTGGCCCGGGCAGGGCGGCGTATTGCGGGGGGCGTGCGGGGGTGGTAGCATGAACGGACAGATACAGCGGTATTCGGGCAATCCGGGGCGGACTGCCTTGTTGTGAGAGGTTCGTGCTGATCCTGCCGTGTTTCCATCACGAGGCGGCCGCCGGCGGCGGTTTTGCCGATTTCTCGTTTTCTCCGCGTTCTTTCGCGCGCGTATGGGCTTTGGAGGCATTACTACTCGTCTCATATGGTATTGCGTCCTGCAGAACGAAAATCACCCGTTCGCCCTGAGCTTGTCGAAGGGCGAGAGCAGTTCGTGCTTCGACAGGCTTAGCGCGAACGGGAACGGGAACGGGAAATGGGCTTTTGGTATGTAGAAATCGATAACACCCCCACTGAACATACAAGACGAGTAGTATGTAAAATACGCCGTTCGGGCCTACAGATACGATCTTTCCGGCCCTGCCCACTCGTTCAAACCCGCCAATCTGCATGTCATGACCGCGATCGTATGATCTTGCGGGCGATTCGAGCTGAAAATAGCAAATAATATAGTAGCGACGGATCTGCGTGAGGTGTGAGCGGGAGACGCGGGCGTGACGGGGATGGTGTAGAATCGGGAGATGGGAAACGAGCATTCGCAACCTGGTCCGCTGCCCGCAGGGTATGTGGGTGATCCGATCCGGCCGCCGGCCGAGGCGGGGAGCGTCATTCTGCAGGCGACGACCGGGTGCCCGCACAACCGGTGTGCATTCTGCGCGGCCTACCGAGGCGTCGGATTCCGCGTCCGCGGTCCCGACGAGTTCGAGGCCCACGCCCGGCTGATCGCGGCGCTCGAGGGAAACGGCGGGGCGCGGGTATTTCTCGCCGACGGTGACACGATGCGCCTTCCGACCGCCCGACTGCTCGAGCTGGTCGAGATCGCGAAGCGCGTGTTCCCCGATGCGCGCCGGTTTTCGCTCTACGCGGGCGCCCGCGGAATCCTGGCAAAAAGCGGGGTGGAGCTCGCGCGGCTCAAGGAGGCTGGGTTCAACACCCTGTATCTCGGCCTCGAGAGCGGTTCCGAAGAAATTCTGAGAAACATGGAAAAAGACGCGACCGCGGCTGAGATGACGGAGGCCGTCGTCTCGGCCCAGAACGCGGGCCTGCGTGTGTCTGTCATGGCCCTGCTCGGCCTGGGCGGAACGACGCACTCGAAGGAGCACGCGGAGGCCACGGCAGCCGTCCTCAACCGCATGCAGCCGCGCCTGCTGAGCTTCCTCACGCTGATCCCCGTTCCCGGCACGCCTCTCTGGGCGCGCATCGAATCAGGTTCGTTCGCCCTCCCCGATGCGCGGGGCATGCTGTGCGAACTCCGGAACCTGGTCGCCGGCCTGGAATTGAACCGCACGGTGTTCACGGCGAACCACGCCTCGTCGTATCTCCCCCTCGAAGGCGCCCTGCCGCGCGACCGCGACCGGCTGCTCGCCGAGCTCGACGCCGCGATCGCCGGTTCCCGCCGCCTCGTGCCGGAAGTCTGGCGGGGGCTTTGACTGGGTTCCACCCGTTTCGCGTTCCCGTTCGGAGTGACCTTTTCGAAGCACGAGAGGCCTTCGCCCTTCAACAAGCTCAGGGCGAACGGGGAAATGCAGGATTCAGGAACGTCGGGGAGGCTGCCGGCGAACGCCAATGGGCGAAATACGTGTTCTGATTCTTTTGACAACCACGGACCGACCTGTTACTGTTGTTGTCATAGAGACAAATATTGTTGGGACGATCGGGTCTGGTTGCGCCGGTATGGGATCAAAACAAATGACCTACTATACAAACGCGAGGAGAGATCATGTCTGAACTTACCCCTGAACAGGAAGCGAAAATCATCGGTGACAGCGTCGCCAAGGTCGAGCGGTATCTCCGGAAAGGCGGCCCCTTCGAGATCCTCGAGGAAAACTTTTATCGTGTTCGCAGCGGGTCTGCGCAGGTTCTCATCTCGGTGAATCTCCTCGGGAACGGCAAGCCTTTCGTCCGTCTCCTGTCCCACGTTCTTCGCGACGTGAACAAAGCCGGCAACGAGGCGATGTTCGAGGAGTTCTCCAGTCTCAACAACGAATGGGTTTTCGGAAAGATCTACTGGCTGGAGCAGGAGAAAACCCCGGGAACAGGCTGCATCATGGTCGAGCACAACCTTTTGGCCGAGTTCCTCGACTTCGAGGAGCTGGCTGCCGCGATCGGGTGCCTGTGCTACGTCGCCGACGAGATCGACGACAAACTCAAGGCAAAATACGGCGGCAAGCGATTCATCGACGCGTAAACGCCCCCAGGAGGGCTCCTGAATGACTGACGCCAGGCTGGTTCCCTTCACGAATGTCCTGACCGCCTCGCTTCCGCGGTGGTTCCAGAGCGCGCTCGATACAGCCGCCTCCGAGTGCAAGCGCCGCGGCCACACATGTCTCGACCTGCCGCACCTCCTCCTGGGAATTCTTCGCGATTGCCCCCAGCTGATCCAGGCAAAGATTTCCGCCGACCAGCGGGGGAAACTCGAGGACTCTCTTCTGAAAGGCCTGGAAAAAGAGTCGGCGAAGTTTTCCCCCGACGTGAGCGGCGTTTCCCTGCCGGAACCGCTGGCAGCGGCCATCCGGGCGTATGACGTCGGCGGCATGGGCAATGCGGGAGGTGATTTCCTCACTGTCCTGGAAGCCCATCTTCCCGGACAACTCGATTTCTGGCTTGCCCGGGAGCCTGGGTCGACCGCCGTTCCGCCGACTGCACGCGTGGAAGGGAAGCTGCCGCAGGAGGATACCCACACGCCGGCGAAACCGGCGCCCGAGCAGCCGGCCACGGAGAAAGCCAGCGAAAAACCTGAGGCAGAGCCACCGGCCGCGGGGCCGGCCATCATCAGGCCGCCCTATACCGTGATCTGGGACGACGCATTCCTGAATGATGCTCCGGAAGAACTGCCGGGCCGGGAACTCGAAGTCCAGAGCCTGGCCATCGAACTGTCACGGAGGACCCCGTCGGGGATCATCATCCTCGGCCCGCCGAAGAGCGGCAAGACGACCCTCGTCCGGTCGTTCGCCCGCATGGTCCGCAAGGGGTGCTGGAAGCCGCTGGAAGGATTCACGTTCTATGGCCTCGACATGCCGACCCTGGTCTCAGGCATCCCCGCCGGAACCATATCCCACGCCGATTTCATCGAAACCATCACGAAGGTCGCCCAAAATCCGCGGGCGATTCTCGTCGTCGACCCCGCCCACATCCTGTTCGGCCTCGGTGGCCCCGGCGGGTTCCACGACCTGTTGTCCGACTTCCGCGGCGTCCTCCTCCATCGGACGCTTCGCGTCCTGTTCGTCATGGCGCCGAAATTCCAGAAGGAAATCATCGAGGACAATCTCGTGCTGACGCCCCTGCACAGGATATCCCTCGGTTTCCTGAGTGGCCAGGCCCTTTCCCGAACGGTCGAGATCGGCCTGCAGAACATCGGAAGGACCTACCGGAAGACCGTTCCGGCCGCCCTTGGTGGCAAGGCCCTCGAACTTCACGGCGACATGGGCCGCGCGCAGGTTTGCGTGGGAGACGTCCTGAAGACCGTCGAGACATCCTGCATCCTGGCTGAATTCGCCGGCCGGCCTGATGTTTCCCCGGACGACCTGATCCTGGCATATCAGCGTGAGCAGAAGGCCCCTGACGTTTCCGCGCAGGAACGGCTCGCCAACCTCGAGGAGGAACTGGCGCGACGGGTGAAGGGCCAGTCCGAGGCCATCCGCGCCGTTGCCCCGCGCATCCGCATGACCCGTCTGCAGCTCGACCGCAATCCCAACCGTCCGGACGGCGTTTTTCTCTTCCTCGGTCCGTCCGGGGTCGGCAAGACCGAACTCGCCAAGGCGATCACCCTTTCCCTGTACAACGATCTGACGCGGTTGATCCGGCTGGACATGTCCGAGTTCATGAGCGAGCACGAGTACAGCAAGCTGATCGGCGCCCCGCCCGGGTACGTCGGGCATGGCGAAGACGGCCATCTGACCGGTCCCGTCGCCCGTCTCGGGCATGGCGTCATTCTTCTCGACGAGATCGAGAAGGCGCACCCGGCCATTCTCAAGATGTTCCTTCAGGTGTTCGACGAGGGGTTCCTGACCGACGGGCGCGGCCGCCGGGTCGATTTCAGCCGGTGCGTCATGATCATGACCTCGAACCTTGGCCGCGAGCTGTATGCAGAAGGCAAGCCGAAGCTCGGGTTCCTCAAACCGTCAGACGGCGAAGGCGCGCCGGCTTCCATCGAGACGCTGAACTACCTGCTGAAGATCCTGCCGAGCGAGTTCATCAACCGGATCGACAAGATCGTCCCCTTCCAGCCGCTGTCGAAAGAGCACCTCGCCGAGATCGCCAGAAAAATGCTGGACGAGGAGACCGAGCGCTGGCTGAAGAGGGGATACACGCTCACGTTCGGCGACGAGATCATCCCCCTGCTGATCGACAGCGGATATGATCCGCGCCTGGGGGCCCGCCACCTGACGCGGAATTTCGAGGGCATGATCACCCAGCTCCTCTCGGAAGCCGCCTGCCGGGAAGACTGGGTGAAATTCCATTCCCTGCGGATCGCCGCGGAGAAGGGGACCGTTCAGCTTTTCAAGGGCTGAGGCGCTTTCGGCTACTTTCTCAGCCGGCTGAGGCCGTTGTTGGTCGAGATCCAGAGGTTGAGGTCGTCGACGGCGAGGCCGTTCACGCGGTTGCCGGGCAGGCCGTCGAAGGGGCAGACGTCGAGCATGCCGGCGTTCGGGTTGCCGGGCCAGGACCAGGCCGAGACGGGCACCGCCTGGGGCGGGTCGGACGGCCAGATCAGCGGTTTCATGACGCTGTCGACCATGACTGCCGCCGTTCCGCCGTGTTTCATGACGCCCTGGAACAGGCTCAGCCGCGTCACGCCGTCGGCCGTGCCGATCCAGAGCACCAGCTGGTCGGTGTCGTTCGCCGTTTCGTCCCACAGCAACGCCTGAACGTCGTTCGTATAGCATCCGAAATATGTCACGTCGACGTGCTGGGCCTGGTCGCCCGCGAACACGTCGAGGCCTTTCCTCGTGCCGACGTAGAGAATGCCGCGCTTCACTGCGAGGGCCGCAATCGCGTCGTCGGAAAGGGCCTTCGTTCCGAACGATTCCATGCGGGTCCAGACCGAGCCGTTCCAGATGAAGATGCCGCTCGATTTCGTGCCGACATAGACGTTGTCGCCTTCGGCGCAGATCACGGTCACCGGCGAGGGGAACATGGCGCGGCCGGCCGCGGTCGCATCGGCCGGAAGCCCGTCGGCGGGCAGACGTTCGAACCGGCCCTCGCTCAGCCGAAAGACCGAGCCGCTCATGCCGGCGACGCCGCCCGTTCCCACGAGCAGCGTCGAGCCGTCGCGGCAGATCGCCGTGACGTTCGTGTCGGACAGGCCGTCTTTCCCGCGCAAGAACCTCCAGGCGTCGTTTTGCGTGTCGAGCAGGGCGAGACCGCCGCCCTGGCCGCCTCCACCGGCGGCGGGGAAGCCGTCGGGCGAGAGGCCGAACGTGTTGATCTCGCTCGTGAAATCCAGCGTGCCGGGCAGATTGGGCCACGGATCGAACCGGGCCTGGGTGCGATTGAACGCGTACAGGAAGCATCCGCCAACGGAAGGCGGTCGGATGCCGGTCCAGACGGTTGTGCCGACCGCCGTTCCGACGGAGGCGTGGCCCTGGTTGACGATGTAGGCGTAGAAGTTGCCCTGGCCGATATGGGGAACCTCGCGGTGCGTGTAGCGGGCCGCGCCCTCGGAGGTGCAGAACGCCGCCCAGGTCAGTTCCTGATGGATCGTGCGCGGCTTGATGACGGGGGGGCGCGCATGGCAGTCCGGGCAGGCTTTTTTTCCGCCCTGCGCGATCAGCCGGGTGCAGGTTGCGCAGGGGCAGGAGCCGCGCCCCCGCAGTTGGGGCAGCCCCGAGGCGTTCATCAGTTCGTAGTCGTGGAGCGCCTCGTCCCGGCCCTCGACGGTCAGCGCGGTCACGTCGTCGGACGGCAGGCCGGAGTTGCGGGTCGAGAAGCTCTGCCAGGCGTTCCCGCCGAGGTTGGGGTTCAGGTCCTGGATATACACGCCTTCCCGGGTGCCGACCCAAAGCTGGGACGTGTTCTGTTGCCACGCGAGGCCGGTGACCCAGGTCGAGCCGGGCGAGCCCTCTTCGGCTTCATACGGGTGATACGCCCCGCCGCTCCAGCGCAGGAGGCCCCCGCCAGCCGTTCCGAGGACGACCCAGTCTTCGAGCGTCGAGCTGAGTTCCATCTTCAGCGGCCGGTTCTTGTAGTAGGCGATCGCGGAGATCCATTCGAAGGCGAGGCCGTCGCGCTCGGTCGTGTGCGCCTCGATCGCCTCGCCGCGGATGATGGCCCAGCCTTTGGTCGTGCCGGCCAGAAGCCCCAGGGGCGAGCTGCAGAGGGCGGTGACGTGCGCCCCCGGCAGACCGCGTTCCTCGGTCAAAACGTCGAGCGAGTCGCCGCGCAGCCTCGCCAGGCCTTTCATCGTGCCGGCGAAGATCGTGCCGTCGTGGACCGCGAGGCAGGTGATCCCGTTGTCTGGAAGCCCGTTGTCGGTGGTGTAAACCTTCACGGTGCCGCCCTCGTCGCGGCGCGCGAGTCCGTCGGACGTGCCGATCAGCAGGTCGGTGTCGCGACGAGCCAGGGCCGTCACGGTCATGCCGGGCAGCCCCTGAGCTGTCGTGAGGCGCAGCTTCGGCTGGCCCCACTCGTCATGGAGCGTCAGCCCTCCGTTTTCATACCCGACCCAGACGTCGTCGCCGTCGATCAGGGCGCACAGGGCCCGCTTCAGATCGGGAGCGGGCGGTTCGAGCCTGACCCAGGTTGGGCCGGCCTGCGCGGCGAGGGGGGCGATGACGAGCAGAAGGACGACCGCCAGGCTGCGCAGGACGCTCACTTGGCCATGCCCCTGATGCGTTCGGCGAGCCCGTCGAGCCGCCGCAGGAGCGCGTCCCTGTCGGAATGCGTCACCGCCTCGACGGCCGCGCGAAGCCTCGCGAGAGCGTCGAGGGCGTCCTGCCGGCTTTCATCCGATAGTCGCTGTTTCAGCTCTTCTTCGGGGATGTCCTCGGGTTCGCGGAGCGTCTCGTCCGTCGCCGCGACAAATAAATACTCATTGATATTATTCAGAGCCTCGCCGACGTGGACGCCCGTCGGTTGGGCGCGGAGATACCGTCCGGACGTGTCGTCGACCCGGGAGAGCATCAGGTCGTAAAACCCCTCGGTCTCGCCGGGAGTCGGCTGATGCGCCGCTTTCCACGCCATCTCGTCGGCCTGGGGAAGTCCCTTGCATTTTTCGTAAAGGTCCCAGAATATATTGTATTTGCACATATACATGGCGGCCGGCTCGGAGTAGACGAGTTCGTCGGCGTATGCGGAAACGGCGGCCGGAACAGCGTCTGGAACGGAAGAACGGCCGGATTCGCGGAGATATCGATTGAGGGCCAGGAGAGCCCAGAATTCGAGGCCGGCGCGCGAAGCCTCGGACGACGCCTGCCCGATCGCGCCGCGAAGGAGCTGGTGCAGTTCGAGGAGTTCGTTCGGGGTTTGTTTCTCGAGATCGAGGCGCGCGTTCGCGAGCGTCATGAACGCGGCGTCGCGGTCGGTCCCCGAAACGGGGATGGTGAACGCGCCGAATATCCAGCCGTCACGGCCGTCGGGAAGTGCGACCCGATACCATCTGCCGGATCGGGAGCCGATCTTTTCTTCCTTCGCGCCGATTTCCAGTTCGTCGACCAGGGTGCCGAGAGCGAGTTTCCCGACTTCGGCGGCAGAGACGGAAGGGGTTGCGCGGAGACGGACGCCGGAACCGGAAACGATGCGTTGAGGCTTTCCCGGAGCGATGGTTTGCGTCGGCGATGCAACAAGAGGGACCGGGGGCGGCTCGACCGCGGAAACGACCGAAATGGTCTCGGATGTGGAGGCGAGGGGAAGAGAGGAGGATATCGAGGCTGTCGCAGGAGCGAAAATGGGGGTTGACGAAACCGCCGGCGTGGCGGGCGGCTCCGGGGCCTGGAGGGCAAGCTCGACGGGCAGTTCCTCTTTCAGGATGCCGTTGATCATGATCTGGACACGATCGCCGGGCCATGCCGCCAGTTCGAGCCTGATGACCTCGCCTCCTTTGTGAAGGCCCATGTGGGCGAGCCGCGGCGTGCCGCTGGCGACGTGCATGATCCGGATCGTCCGGGAGAACCCGCCCGCAGGGACGGTATAGGAAAAGGACGTCGGTACCGGGGCGTCGCTGGCGAAACTGGGCGCCCCTCCGTGAAACAGCGACATCGAGAACGCGGCGGCCAAGGCAAATTGTTTCATGACGAAGGTTCCTCTCGGTTCTGGATATGATTCAGCTCAGAACGCTCATCCGCAGATGACGCAGATGCTCTCGCCCTTCGACAGGCTCAGGGCGAACGGGGGGTTTGCATTCTGCAGGAACTAATAAGATGAAACCCGGAGTCTGCCGTTGGAAGTATAGCAGGTTGTCACCGCGTGTTTCACGGAGCAATCACGAAAATTCGCATCATGGGCTGTTCTGGCGTTCGTCCTCTTTTCGCTTGACATTCGCCTTTTGTTCGCCTATGATCAAGGCAACGAACGATGATTGGAGGCGCGCCATGTCACCTGATCCGCTGACACCGAAACAGCAGGCCGTGTTGCAGTTCGTTCGCTCGTTTTTCGCCTCGCACGGGTATGCCCCCACCATCGCCGAAATCTGCGCCGGGCTGCATCTGTCGTCATCGGCGACGGTGCACAAGCATCTGCGCATGCTCGTCGAAAAAGGGCATCTCGACGCCCTTCCGCGGCGGTCCCGGGGCCTGCAGGTGAAGGCGCCGGCGGCTTCGGTGCGCGGGATCGACGTGCCGCTTCTGGGAACGGTCACCGCCGGCCGGCCGATCGAGATGTCCGACTGGAACGAGACGATCACGCTGCCCGAGTGCATGATCGGCCGGGGCGAGACGTTCGTCCTGCGGGTTCGGGGCGAGTCGATGATCGACGAGGCAATCCGGGACGGAGACCTCGTCGTTGTAGAGAAGCGTGACACGGCTCCGAACGGTGAGATGGTCATCGCGTGCCTCGACCACGAGCAGGTGACGCTCAAGCGGCTGTATCACGAAGGGCGCCGGGTTCGGCTCCAGCCGTCGAACCCGGCGATGCCGCCGATCGTCGTCGAGGGATGCGACGTCACGATCAAGGGCGTCGTGATCGGTATCCTGCGGCGTTACCGGCCGATGTGACGAGGGAGGTTTCGTGTGATCGCATGTTTGTCGGAATATAGACAACTGTATACATTCGCAGAGGTGAACTCCGTGAACGCGCACCGCATCGAACGTGCCGATGAAAAGCGCCGAGACGCCGTGGCGACGGCCCGGCTGTTGCGCGAGGCGCTTCTGTTGAAGCTGGCCGAAACCGAGTCTCGGATCGAATCCTGTCGGCATCGCGTCGATGCGATCGAAGGGCGATTCGGTCTCACGCAGGCCGAACTCGACTCGGCTCTCGCGCGGCGCAGCCTCGCGATATCAGAGGAAGAGGCCGCAGCCTGGCACGCCGAGCTCGAACTGCTCGACGCGCTGGCGATCGACAGACAGCTTCTCCTGGCGATCCTGGGATGACGAAGGGGCCTTCCATGTCGGGGAATACGCGGCGGCTACTTCTCGTCTCAGAAATAACACACAATCACCCGCATACTCGATACCGTTCGTGCTGAACTTGTCGAAGCACGAATGCACTCGCCCTCCGACAAGCTCAGGGCGAATGGCTGTGTCATGTCGGCCTGGTGGAAATATATTTTACTCGTGATAGTTGTTGCCTAACATATGAGACATATGAGACGAGGAGTAGCGATCCGGGCCGTCTTGCTCTTGTTGATTTCTCCGAATTGAAAGCCACGTTGTTCACTCCGTTCGTGCCGGGCAGCGATTACGAACCAGCGCTCGCCCCGTGTTTCCAATGTTCGCCCTTCGATCCCTTACAGGACGGATGGTTGATTTTCCCTCCCCAGGACTCAATAAGAACTTTAGCCGGTGCCTGAAGAGGCGGATGATGGTAAAATTTCCCGGAAGGGATTTTTCCCGTCAGGAGGCTCCCCTTCGAAATCATGCCCATGATGGTTTGATCGATCGAAAAGATACGAAAGGAACTCGCGACATGAAGATCATGTTCCTCGCCTTTGCGGTTCTTGCTTTCACGGTTGCCCCGGCCATTCCAGCTGATGCTATCACGCTCAGCTATGGTACGGGAAAGACCCAGGTCGGGTTCATCAACCAGAACAACCAGCCCGGGATCGAAGAACTCCAGCCCTGGGGTCCCCTGTCGTTCAGAGTGCATGGCGGAGAGTTTTGGGTCGCCGATACGGTCGGAGGGCGCATTCTGCACCTCTCTAACGATGCGAAGCTCCTCCGAGAACTCGACATCGGAACGACCAGCGCCATGCTCGAAGACATCGCCCTCAAACTCGATGCCGCCGGGAAGGTGGAAGGCGTGCTCGCTCTCCGCTCCGACACCCAGGAAGCCGTTCTGATGAGTCTCGACGGCAAGGTGTTGACGAAATACGGCGGCCAGGGCGATGGGCCGGGCAAATTCCTGCAGGCGACGTTCGTCGATGTCTCTCCCTCAGGCAACGTCTTCGTCGCCGACACGGGCAGCCAGGTGCTGTGCGTGTTCAACCCCGACGGAAGCGTTCTGCGCGAAATGCACTGGGAATGGTCGGGCTTCGCTCTCGACCCGGCCGGCAACCTCGCCCGCCTCCAGTGGGACGACAAGGCGAAGATCGGTCATCTCGTCATCGAGACCCCGGCCGGAAAGAAGATCAACGACATCGGTCTTCAGATCGAGGAGCACACCAACCCGAAGTTGTGGATGGTCGGGAAAGACGGTTCGTCGCTCGTCACCTATATCCCGCCCGAGGGCTTCAAAGGCGAATACGCGTGGGTGATCTGCGACAAATTCGGCAAGGTCACCTCGTCGGGGCGCGTGAAGCCGCCCGTCGTCATGAACCGGTATCTCGCCCAAGACACCGACGGAACTTGGTATCTCGGCGTCGGCGATTATAACGAGGCGCCGAACGGGAACCTGAAATTCGAGAAACACGAGTTCAAGTAAAGGCCGTCCTCGTCCGCTGGCGATCATCACCCCGGCTCGAAGAGCCGGGGTGATGCGTCTCAATGAATAATACGGGATAGCCCGGCAGCGGGCGGTGAGGTATACTTGGAGGCGGAAGAAAGGCGCGTCGAAAACGGGCGCGCGGAAGATACGAGACCCCAGTCGAGGAATGAATCATGGATTTTCGCATCATCGATCTGGCCGGAAAGACTCTGTACACGGGGCAGCTCCAGCCCGATTCGAACGGCGTCACGATCGGCAGCAGCGAACTGTGTGGCGTGAGAATCAAGGCCCGCGGCATCGCGGTCGAGCATGTCCAGCTTCAGGTGAACCGGCGTGGCGAGGTCACCATCCAGGACCTTCAGAGCCCGCTCGGCACCTGGGTCGATGACAAGCGCATCCCGCCCGGCTTTCTCGTGACGATCGGGGTCGGCAACCGGGTGAAGCTGAGCGACGACATCTTCCTCGTGCTCGACGAAAGCGGGAGCGGTGCGGGAAACGCCGGTCTGATCGACGAGTCGCTGCCGGTGATCTTCCCTTTTTTCCTGACGCAGAACGAAAAGTCCGTCCGGCGCATGTTCGACGATCTCCGGGGTAAAATCCCGTCGCAGCTCCACCCGGCCGTCCGGGCGACCGAGGTCGAGGTGGCCGAGAAGGTGCGCGATCTGTCGGGCATTCTCGAAGTGAGCATGGCCCTCAACTCGATCTTCAGCTTCCAGAAACTGCTCGAGTTCACCATCGAAATGGCGATGAAGGTGACGGGCGCCGGCCGCGGTTTCATCATGCTGTTCAACGAAGAATTGGACCGCCTGGAAACGGTCGTTCAGCGCCAGATGGGCGCTCGTGAAATAGCTCGTGATATCCTTGCGACCTCCTCGCTCGTCATGCAGTGCTTTCGCACCGGCAAGACGATCGTCGAGCACGAGGGCAACGAAGCGACCTCGACCGAGGCCAAGAAGGCGATCGAGCGCGGCATCCGGGCCGTCGCCGTCACTCCGCTACGCAATCAGAATGCCACGATAGGGGTTCTCTATCTCGACTCGAAGGATCCCGGCGTCGTGTTCAACGAGCACAACCAGGAATTGCTGAAGGTATTCGCGGCCCAGGCCTCGCTCGCGATCCATCGCGCGCGGCTGTTCTACCTGGCGACGACGGACAATCTCACCGGCATGTCGAACCAGAAGCATTTTCACCAGCGACTCCTGGAAGAGTTCTGCCGGGCCCAGCGCCACAAGGAGCCGCTCTCGCTCGTGCTCCTCGATCTCGACCATTTCCGGGACCTGAACGAACGGTACGGGGAATCGGCCGCCGACCAGGTGCTCAAGCGCGTCGGGAGGATGTTCCGCGGCGGCATGCGCGTCCACGACCTCGTGTCTCGATTCGGCGGCGACGAGTTCGCCCTGCTGCTTCCGCAGACCCCGTCGGACGGGGCCATGATCGTCGCCGAGAAGTTGCGGGAAATGATCGAGAAGACGTCGTTCCGGTCCGGCAAGCGCGCCATGCACGTGACGGCGAGCCTGGGCGTCGCAACGTTGAAAGCCGGCATCAACAAGCCGATGGACCTGTTCGTCGCCGCCGAGCAGGCGATGAACCGTGCCCGCGAGACAGGCGGAAACAAGGTTCTGGCGCCGGCGGAGTCGCGGCGGCGGTCGGCAGCCGCCGGTGAGAAATCCTCATGAAAAAACCAGGCGATATCGATACCGGCCGGTTCTGGACGAAAAGCGACGATCTCGACCGCCTCGGCGGCCTTCCGGTCGCAGGACGTCCTGCCGACGATCTGGCATCGCGCGTTGCGCGCGGCCTCGGCAACCCTGCAGGCGCGAAGACCCCGGGCGGCGCTCCGACCGCTCCGCCCGCCGAAGATCACGACCGGGACCGCGACTGGCGGATTCACAAGACGTTCGCCGAACTGCACGAACGCCACGGGAAGCCCTTCCTGCGCTTCGTCGGCGACTTGCTCGACATTCTGTTGAGCGGTACGCTCCAGACCAGGCTCATCCGCGAACTGCTCGAAGAGAGCTTCGCGCGCATCCGCCGCCGGAAAGGCCCCCGCGAATGCCGGACGACCTCGACGGGCGTCCCGTTCAGCGGCTCGAAGGAAAAGGAAGAGGTCCTGCTGGGCGGCGAGCCGTACCAGCACCCGCGCCACTACCTCCGCCGCAAAACGCTTCTGGCCACGTTGTTTCTCGATCCCGACGAGTATCCTGGCTTCCGCAAACTGCTGGAGCAGATCGAGCGGGTGTGCGAAAGCGAAAGAGCCGACGAAACCCCGATTCCGACGACGCCGGCCGAACGCAATACTGCGTTGCGCGAGTGTTTCGAGCGGTTGAGAAACGAGATCACCCAGGCCGATGTCCTTCTCGCCTGGGAACTGCTGGCCGCGGACGAGTTCGCGCAGCTCGAGACGGCGTTCCTCGAGACCCGCTCGCTGAATCTCGTCCGGCCGACCTATTACGGCGATCTCGACGCGGCCTACCGCGAAGCGAAGAAGCGGCTCAAGCAGGTGATCGCCGAGTTCGAGACGGCCTTTCCGCCCGATGCGGCGAAGCAGGAGACCATCATCGACGCGTTGTACGACCTGCTGGAGGTCTACACGCACCATCATTTCGTGCTGAAACATTATCACCAGACCCGGCCGAGCTTTTCGCGGGGCGAGGTCGAAGCGATGCGTCTCGAGTTGCAGGGGCGCATTGATGCCATGCGGCAGGAGGGCGTGGCGCTGCGCGAGGAGAACAGGCGTCTTCAGGCCGCCGCCGATGCCGCGACCGCCGATTCCCGCGTCGCGAGACAACTCGCCGAAGAGGCGATGCAGAAGCTGCGGAAACTCGATCCCGTCGAGGTCGAGCGCCAGAAGCGGGCGATGGAGGCGAAGGTCAGCCAGGCCCAGCGCGAACTCCAGGCGACGCTCGAGGAGGACGCGGAGCTGCGGAAGGCCCTGCGCGAGCTCGACGAGGAGAACCAGGCGCTGACGAGGCAGCTGCGCGAGTTGCACGCGCTGCCCGACGAGAACGCGAAGTCGGTCGAGGGGCTGCTGCGGGGCAAGCGCGTGGCCATCTTCGGAGGCGTCGGCGTCGACCATTACTGGCCTGTTTTGCGCGAGGCCGGCGTCATGGAGGGCGATTACGAATGGTACGACGGGTATCACACCATTCCTCAGTCGCGAACCTGCGAGATCGTCGGCCGGTGCGACGTCGTCGTGGTTGTTACCGCGTATGCGGGGCACCTGCACCTGTTCCAGACGCGCGCCTGCATTCGGTCCGACCAGACCTTGCTATTGATTCACAAGAGCGGAGCCGGCTCGCTCAGAAAAGAGCTGATCGAGAAGTTCAGGCCCGGCCGCGCTTGAACCCGCCGGTGCAAGGAACGGTGCCTTCATGACGGAGTTTTTCCCAAACGCCGGCAGATTTTTTCGAGGATTGTTCATCGTCCTGGTCTTCGGTGCTTTTCCCGTTCTGACCGTCGGCTACGGCCTGCGCCAGATCGGCAGTCTCGAGGAAGAACGGACGACGGCTTCGCTCGTCTCGCGGCAGGAGCAGATGGTGACATCGGCTCATGAGGCTGATGACCATGAGGTGCTTCGGGCGCAAACCCTGAAAAACGTGTTTCAGCGCATGCAGAAGCTTATTCCCGACGCTTCTGCTGCCGAAAGACCCCCGGAAAAGGCGAAGAGGCTACTCGAGCGGCTGTTTCGCCTGTTTCCCGACCAACTGGAGATTTACTTCTTCTCAGAGGACGGGTATCTTCCCGCAATCAGCCGGGGCCCGCGAACCAGAGGCATTCTCGAACGGGGATTCCGGGCTCTTCACAATGGGTATGTTCGCGGGCGGATGACGGGAGCGGAACACGGCCTGCTGTGCGCCCTGTTTCGGGTGAACTCCGCGGATACGCTTCCGTATGGGCGCGGGAACTATCAAATCCTGATTCCCCGTCCGCGCGACTCCGGCATGATGTGGAAATTCAACGAGGAACATCCATCGTACGTTTTCGGCGTTATCGCGATATTTCACGACGGGCCTGCGGATCCCGACCGGCCGCTTCGCCGGGCGGTTCAACGGATGAATAGCTTCCAGAAAGAAGTCACCGTGGGGTGGTGCCGCCAGGACTCCTCCGGAGCGCTGCATTTCACGCCTGACAGCATCGCGCGGGACCCGGACATCATGCGGGAAACCCTGGCGGCGTTTTCCCGGTTCGACAGACGGGTTCTGACGGAGCACTCGCTTGCGACCGTCATCAGCCGGCGGAACGGCGGGTATCTGGTCGCGGTCTCGAAACGGCCCCGGCTGATTTCCCCGAATCTTCGGCTTGCGCTGATGCTGTTCGGTGCCGGCTGGATTCTGCTGATCTTCTGGAAATGCGACCGGATCGGGGTCGGCTTCGGCACCCGACTGCCCATCAAACTCGGCGGCCTGTTCTTTCTCGCGGCGGGCATTCCCTCCGTTCTGCTCGTCGTCAGCGGGTCGTATGCCTTGCGCGACCATGCGAACGTCCGGAGGCAGATGCTCGAGGATTTCGTGATTTCACGGGTCAGGACGTTCGACGAGCGTGTCGGGGAACGGTTCGTCCTGCTCGAAAATGCCCTTGCGAAGGTCGTGGAGAAAGCACAGAAAACGGACAATCTGGAGGCTCGGGCGGCGATCTTCAGCACGCTGGAGAGCGTCGATATGGTCGATCAATTGATCGTCATCAACGGCAAGGGCGAGCGAAACGTCGCCTATTTCAAAAAGGAAGAGTCCGTGCCCCAGTCCCAGAAAAAGCTGGTGTTTTCGATAGGTCAGGAAGTCATCCGGCGAATGCAGGGTTCCTCCGACGTCGATGCGACGTCGCTTACCGTCGATGCCGTTTCGGATTTCGCGGGCGGCCTCATGGGAAAAGGGTTTTTGAGCGCTGATCAGATCATTCGCGGCATGAAGCGGTTCCAGAATGTCCGGTTAGGGGCCGGGAGCGGCATGTTTTATGAAAACACGCTCCTGGGAAAAGGCGGACAGCCGGAATGGCTGGTTCATGTCGGAATCGACCGGAACAATTTCCAGTTCAATTACTGCAAAAGGGAATACCAGGCCCTGCGTCGGGCAAGCGACCTTCCCATACGCCTCAGCGCAGTGAGCGTCGTGAAGTCGCCCTGGAACGTTTTCGATGAAACCATGGACATACGGAACACTCACCGCATGGCCTCGCTTGCGATCGTCGGACGGGTTATCGCACGAGAAGTCCGGCAGGAATACGGAGAAGACATCCTTTGGATTGCGTTCCCCTGCCGGATTCTCGACAATTACACCCTGGTGGCGAAAGCCTCGCTGGGCAGTGTCACGGTTGCGATCGACCATCTCTGGCGGCAACTCTGGCTTTTGGCCGGCATGCTTCTCTGCTCCGGCGCGCTCATGGCCTGGCTGCTGACGGAGCAGGTTCTTTTGCCTCTGCGGGACGTCGCGACCGGGATCGAAGCGATCGCGCGGCGCGATTTCCGGCACCGGGTGCCGGTCCGCTCCGCGGACGAGCTGGGCGAGATCGCCGGGCTGATGAATCGTGTCACGGAGGGCATGCGCGATCTCGAAGTCGCGCGCGTCGTCCAGGAAAGCCTGTTGCCGATGGCGGGAATCACGAGTGGAGAGTTCGAAATTGCCGGCATAAGCAGGGCCATGACCGATATCGGCGGCGACTACTTCGATTACAAGGTGATCGACGAGCGGTATCTGGTCGGTCTGGTCGGGGACGTTGCCGGGCACGGGGTGCCGGCCGCCCTGATCATGGGAATGGCGAAGAGCGCCTTTTCGCTGCTCGCGAAGTCGGACCAGCCGCTGGACACCTTTGTGACGGCCTTCAACGAGTTGCTGGTCAGCCAGGGCGTGAAGCGCAAGCACATGATGACGATGTTCTGCTTCGCTCTGGACATGAAAACGGGGCATCTCGACGTGCTGAACAGCGGCCACAATTTTCCCTTCCTGTTCAAGGTCGAGACGGGCGCCGCGAAAGAGATCGAGATCGTCGGGCATCCCCTGGGCGTCAAGAAGAAGATCGCATTGAAGCGTGGTCAGGTCGACCTGGCGCCGGGCGACGCTCTCGTGTTGTATACCGACGGTCTGATCGAGTCGCGCAACGCCTCGGGGGCCATCATCGGCTACCAGCGGGTCGCCGAGTGGGTTGCCAGGCAGGCCTCGAAGCCGGGGAACGATGCGAAACAGGTCGTCGGCGCAATCTTCGCCGCCTTCGACGAGTTCATCGGCGCCGAGCTGGCCGGAGACGACGTCACGGTCGTGTGCCTGCGCCGCCGCCCCCTTGTAACCGGCGCCGGGAACGTGTAGGGTAATGACGCCCGGTTCGGGCTAAATCCCGGCGGCGTGTCCGCCGTTTCGGAAGGGTGGAGGATGACTCCGGAAGAAATCTGGAAGGAAGCGGCTGGGGGTTCCCAGAAAGCTTGGACGGAAGTGTATCGCCTGTTCGGCGGTCGGCTGTACCAGTTTTTCCTGAAGAACACCGGCCGGACAAGCCAGGCCATGGACATGGCCCAGGAAGTGTTCGAGCGCATCTGGCGTCATCGTGCGGATTTTCGGACCGGCAGGCTCCAGACCTGGATCTTCCGCATCGCGCGGAACCTGCTGATCGACGAGTGGCGCAGGAAAGGCCGGAGCGAGGTGCTCGTGGAAGAGGTGCCGGAGAATGTCGATCCGCAATCGCACGTCGAGGCGACGGTGATCGACAGGCTCGAGCAGGATGAGGCGGCGAAGCTGATCGACGCGACGCTGACGAAATTGTCGGATGACGACCGGCTCGTGATCGGGCTGGTCTACCTGGGCGGGCTGTCGTTCCCGGAGCTGGCCGAGGTGATGGAAATTCCGCTGGGTACAGCCAAGACGAGGGTGAGGCAGGCCCGGCTCAGGCTCGAATCGCACATGAGAGACCAGATGCACGGAAGATCGGCAGGTGAGGCGCAATGAACTGCAACGAATGCACCGAAAAGATTCTCGATCACGCGCTGCTCGAGCAGACCGTGGCCGACCCCGAGGCCGCGGCGCATCTCGAAGGCTGCCCTGCGTGCCGCAAGCGCCTCGAGTTCGAGCGCAGTCTGGCCGCCGGATTCCATGCCATCGTCACCGAAGAGCCGCCGATCGAGCTTGCCGGCCGTGTGCTCAACATCCCGGAATGCGTGACGGCCGAGGAACGGTCGGTCACGGGCTCGCGGCGTCAGGAGGGGCGGGCGGCCGTGCCCGAAACCCTGGTGATCGCGCCTGAACCGGCCGGCAAGCCCGACGAGAGTTCGGCTGCGCGTGTTCCTGAAAAACGCCCTGCCCGGGAGATCCCGTGGTGGCAGGCGTTCTGGTTCAGAGCCGGCGTTTCGTTTGCGGCCGCCGGGTTCCTTCTTGCGATCGGTGTTTCGCAGGTCATGACGACGAGTTCGTCGGTCGACCGCGGCAGAACGGACGTCGCTCTCGAGAAAACGCTCGATTACGTGAAATCCGCTCCCCAACCGGCTGTCGCGCCGTCTTCCGAGGAAATGACGATGGCCGCGGCCCCGGTCGTGCCCGAAGAGGCGAAGGAACCGGTCGCGGTTCCGGAGGTCCCCTTGCCTCCGCCACCGGTTTTCGAGGCGAAAAGCGCGCCGCCGGAGGGGATGCAATCCCTGGTTTCCCCCGGGCCGGAGAACCCCACGGAAAAGATCGCCGCGGCGCCTGCCGAGCCTTCGGCGGATTCCGGTGCGGAGCGTCTTGCCGCCGTTCCTGCGAATGAGGAAAAGGGACCCGTGAAGGCCGTGGAACCCGCTCGCCCCGCCGCCTCCGCCAGCCCGCCGAAGGTCGTCGGCGAGCCGTTGGTGAAGAAAAAGGGCGAGAAAGACACCGTCCCGGAAGAACGGATCGTGCTCGCCAAACAGCAGCCGGCAGCCCCTGTCGCTCCCGTTGCCGTCCAATCCAAGGGATTGATCGTCGGTGGCGCCGCGCGGCGGGCAAGCCCGTCGGTGAGTCCCGCGATCGCCCCCCAGGAGACGGAAAGCGCCCCGGCAGGCGGCGAACGGTTCGCTTCGGAACGCATCGAGCCTGAAGTGGGCGACATCCTGCTCCGGAAGGCGGATGCGGAGGGAACGGAAAAGACGGCGGACGATCTCGCGCCCGATTATGAAGCCGGTTTCGCCCCGCCGCCGCCGGTAAAAGCCGCCGCCGAGAGATTCCGGCAGGATTTCATCGATGAAACCACGATCGGGGTCTCGCCGCGCAAGCAGGCCCGCATCGAAGAACTCATGGCCGCGCATGCCGCCGAGATGCGAGAGGGACCGCTCGATATCGACCACTGGGTCCTGTCCGGCTGGATCACGGTGAAAGAGCGCATCCAACTCGCCCCGCCGGAAGGGATGAGATGGGTCGCCGTCCGGAGCGGAACCTCCTGGAAGGCTGAGATTCGTTCGAAACGGCGCATCGAAAAATAATTTTTCCCCGACCCCCGATCCCGGCTGATGCCTCCATGGAACCACAACTTCCATCGGAGGCGTTTTTATGATGTGTCGCTGTCTCATGGCTTTGTATGCCGGAATCGTGACGTTCGGGTATCTTCTGCTTGCCGGTCCCTGGGCGGATGTTGAAAACAGGTGCGACATTTCTCCTGCCCGGATCGAGCTGGGAGACATTCTGAACCGTGAGATCGCAGACGGGATGCTTGGAGGCGTGCGGTGCGATGCGCTTGCCGATTCACTCCCTGCCCTTGCCGGATACGGGGGCTGGAAATCGTCGGCATACGATCCCGACGAACGGTGCTGGTATCTGACCGGCTGGATCGACGACGAGCGCGTCGGCTGCCAAAGAATGTCGCTGACCCTGTGGCCGATCCCCGAGAGTGCAGGGAGCCGGGCGTGGCGGTTCCATCTGGTATGCGTGAGCCTGCTTCCGGCCGTGCCGGCATCTGTCGACATCGAAGGCGCCTGGCGGAGCTCGGACGGCCACATCCGGATCGTCTGGACCGGATCGGGAGGAGGCGGGGAAGAGTCCTGCAACCTCCGGGCAAGCCTGATCGCTCAAAAACCGGAGCATGGCGACAGCTGGCAGATCGCCGGCGTGCGATGAGCGCCCGGGACGATGTCCAGGTCGGGGCCTGCCGTGTCGAATCCCGTTGGCAGCGTACCTTGTGATGTTGAACGCATCGAGCTTGTCATCGGGACGACGAGCGTGTACACTTGCCGCGTTTGATGAACCCCCCGACACCGGGGCGAGTATTTTCAGGAGGTTGTCATGTCCAAAGAACTGAACGAAGCGAACTTCAAGAGCGAAATCTCCGACTACGCCGGCGCTGCGCTGGTGGATTTCTGGGCCCCCTGGTGCGGCCCGTGCCGGGTCATGGGGCCGATCGTGGACAACCTCGCGAAGAAATACGAAGGCAAGATCAAGATCGCGAAAGTCAACGTCGACGACAATCAGGGCCTCGCCGGCCAGTTCAACGTGATGTCGATTCCGAGCCTGGTCTTCTTCAAGGGCGGGAAGGTCGTTCACACCCATCTCGGCGCCACCACCGAAGTCGATCTCGAGAACCAGTTGAAGCAGCACTTCGGTCTCTGATTCAACGGAACTCCCCACGGCATGAACATTCTGGCGGGGGGGGAGTGGCGGTCCGGATTTCCCGACTATTTCAGGGGGCCGGGCCAGGTTCGCATCCGGGTCCTGGCGTTTCGGAACCTCGCGCGGATCGAGGGACTGTATTTCGTGCGCCCGCGAAGCATGCGGCTGCTCGTCAACTACCTGTTCGAGTTCGGCCTGCGCGGGGTGTTTCGAAAAGTCAGGTCTCGCCTCGGGGAACGACTCCGTAACGAAAAATATATATCTTTCGGTATTGGAAGAGTCCTCGAGGCCGATGCCGGTTCCGTGCATGCCGCCGGGCGCTTCGTCGCGTTTCTCGCGCCGTGTCACCCGGCCTGCGTCGAACGGATCGTCCTGGACGACGGGCTGGTCGCTCCGCTGGAGGGCGAACACCGGTTCGACGAACGGACGGTTCTCCACGGCGGCCCTGCCGAAGCGCGGCCTGACGCCGATTTCTGGACCGGCCTCGCCGGCTTCAGCGAACATGCCGGCAGGGTGCTCGAGCCGACGCTTCTGGCCGACCTGCACGACAGGCTGAGACGGGCTGTCGCGGCGGAAACGTGGGTGAAATGCACGGCGCATGCCCTTCCCGATCGAGACGGCATGTCTTCCGTTTCTGAAACGGTGGCGGCTGAGAACGCGGGCGGCTCAAAAGATCCCGCAAGGCCTTCCGGCATCGTATACGGCTACGGGAATTACGCGAAAACCTTTCTGATTCCGAATGCGTCGCCGTTCATCGAGATCAGGAAAATTCACGAGATCGACCCGACGCAGATTCCGCTCGAGGAGCGCGGATGGGCGTGGGACACCTCGCCGCTGCCGCGGCCGGACGAACGCGCCGACGTGTTTTTCGGCGCCGGCTACCATCACACCCACGTTCCCGTCGCCCTCGCGGCGCTTCGTCAGGGAGCGTATGCCGTGGTCGAAAAGCCCGTGGCAGTCGATGACCGACAGCTCGGGGAGCTGCTCGAGGCGCTGAAAACGGCCGGCCCGAAACTGTTTTCCTGTTACCATAAAAGATATATACCATTTAATACATACGCAGTCGAAGACCTTGGAATTCGTCCGGGTGCGCCTGTTTCCTACTCGTGTATCGTGTATGAGGTTCCCCTGCCGACATTGCACTGGTATCGCTGGCCGAACGCGAAGAGCCGGCTGGTTTCGAACGGCTGCCATTGGATCGACCATTTCCTTTTCCTGAACGGCTTCCCGGAGGTCCGCTCCTTCGATCTCGCGATCGCGCCCGACGGGACGCTGAACGTGTCGGTCACGGCCGCGAACGGCGCGTTCTTCACGATGGTTCTCACCGACCGGGGCAGCGAGCGCGTGGGACTGCGCGATTACATCGAACTGCGCACGGCCGACTCGACCGTGCGGATGACGGACGGCTCGACCTACGTCGCCGAGGGGCCTGACCGGGTGATCCGCCGGGCGTCGATCAACAAGCTGTTTAGCTACCAGAACATGTATGCGACGATCGCCGAGAAGATCTCCCGCGGCGAACCCGGCGACACCGTCGAGTCGGTGCGCATCTCGGCCGGCTTGATCCTCGATCTCGAACGCCTGTTCCAGGTGCGGATTCGCAGCCTCGTGTAAAGGCGCATCGGCACCCATTCGGGACTCGTATCGCCATGGTGAAACGTTCGTTGCGTCTCGGTGATATATCCCGGTTGTGGTATCATGTGGCGGTTCAATTCACCCTGCGCCGGGAGGAATCATGCACAAGTCCATCAACAAAGAAGCGATCGAAGCGATCATCCGGACGGAGCATCATGACCCGTTCCAGATTCTCGGGATGCACCTCGTCGAGGAAAAGGCAAAAAAAGTGGCCGTGGTTCGGGCGTTTCTGCCGGATGCGGTCAAGGCATACGTCATCGATGCCCGGCATGGCGACCAGTTTCCGATGGAAAAACTGCACGACAAGGGCTTTTTCGAGGCCGTGATCCCCTCCCGGCAGGACGTCTTTCCCTACCGGTTGGCGACCGAGTATGCCAGCGGCGCGACGAGCGAATTTCACGATTCCTACGCGTTCCTTCCGACGCTTGGCGAGATGGATTTGTATCTGTACAACGAGGGCAACCACCACTCGGTGTATGAGAAGCTCGGGGCGCACGAGTGCGTCATGAAATACCACGATCAGATGATCGGCGGCGTCGGGTTCGCCGTATGGGCGCCGAACGCTCGCCGCGTCAGCGTCATCGGCGATTTCAACCACTGGGACGGCCGGCGGCACCTGATGCGCTCGCTCGGCAGCTCGGGCATCTGGGAGATCTTCATTCCGGGCCTCCAGACCGGGCAGAACTACAAGTTCGAGATCAAGACCAAGCATGGGAGCATGGTCGAAAAAGCCGATCCCTACGCTTTTTACGCCGAAGTGCGGCCGAAGACGGCGAGCAAGATATATAATATCAATGGCTATGAATGGAATGACCACGACTGGATGACCCGCCGGCCCGGCCGCAACTGGCGCAAGGAGGCGGTCTCGATCTACGAAGTCCATCTGGGTTCGTTCATGCGGGTCTGTGAAGAGGGCAACCGGTTCCTGAACTACCGCGAGCTGGCCCACAAGCTGGCCGACTACGTGAAGCGGACCGGCTACACGCACGTCGAACTGCTTCCCGTGACCGAACATCCTCTCGACATTTCCTGGGGCTACCAGGTGACCGGCTTTTTCGCCCCGACCAGCCGCTTCGGCAGTCCGAAGGATTTCATGTATTTCGTTGACTATTTACACCAGCAGGGGATCGGCGTCATTCTCGACTGGGTGCCGGCACACTTCCCGAAGGACTGGCACGGCCTCGCGCAGTTCGACGGCACGGCGCTGTACGAGCACGAAGACCCGCGCCAGGGCGAGCACAAGGACTGGTCGACACTGATCTTCAACTTCGGTCGCAACGAGGTCAAGAATTTCCTGATCAGCAGCGCGCTGTTCTGGCTCGACAAATACCACATCGACGGCCTGCGGGTCGACGCCGTCGCCTCGATGCTGTATCTCGACTATTCCCGCAAGGCCGGCGAGTGGGTGCCGAACAAATACGGCGGCCGCGAGAACCTCGAGGCGATCGAGTTCCTGAAATACCTGAACAGCATCACCTATCAGCAGTTCCCCGGCATCATGATGATCGCCGAGGAGTCGACGGCGTTCGCCGGCGTCAGCAAGCCGTGCGACCAGGGCGGCCTGGGCTTTGGCTTCAAGTGGAACATGGGCTGGATGCACGACACGCTGATGTATTACTCCAAGGACCCGATCTACCGGCGGTATCATCACAACAACCTCACCTTCCCGCTGATCTACGCGTTTCACGAGAATTTCATCTCGGTGCTGTCGCATGACGAAGTCGTACACGGGAAGGGCTCGCTGATCGGGAAGATGCCGGGCGATTTCTGGCAGAAGTTCGCGAATCTGCGTCTGCTGCTGGCCTTCATGTGGACGATGCCGGGCAAGAAGCTGCTGTTCATGGGTTGCGACATCGGCCAGTGGAACGAGTGGAACTGCAACCAGAGCCTCGACTGGCACCTGCTCGGCTTCGAGTCGCACGCCGGTCTGAACCGGCTGATGGCGCATCTCAACCACCTGTATCGGTCCGAGCCGGCCCTCCACCAGAACGACTGCGAGGACAGGGGATTCGAATGGATCGATTTCCAGGATGCCGATTCCAGCGTCATCAGCTGGATCCGGAAGGGGGACAACCCGGACGAACTGATCGTGGTGGCGGCGAACATGACGCCGGTGCCGCGCATGAACTATCGCATCGGGCTTCCCGTCGGGGGGTATTATCGCGAGGTGCTGAACACCGATTCGGCAATGTATTTCGGGTCGAATATAGGCAACTATGGAGGCTTCTGGGCCGAGCCTCACGGCTGGCAAGGCAAGCCGTTCGGCGGCAACATCAATATCCCGCCGCTGTCGCTCGTCGGGTTCAAACTGCAGCGCTGATACCGGCATGAAACAGATCTGCGTCATCGGCTTGGGTTACATCGGGTTGCCCACGAGCAGCATTCTTGCTGCCAAGGGCTTCTCGGTCCTCGGCGTCGACGTGAATCCCTCCGTCGTCGAGACGATCAACGGCGGCCGTATCCACATCACCGAACCCGACCTGGACGCTTTCGTCAAGGCCGCGGTCGGCTCGGGAAAACTGCGGGCGGCGACAAAACCGGAGCCGTCCGACGTCTTCATCATCGCAGTTCCGACGCCGTTCAAGGCCGGTCACAAACCCGACATGTCGTACGTCGAGGCGGCGGCCCGTTCGATCCTGCCGGTGTTGCAGCCGGGCAACCTGGTCATTCTCGAGTCGACCTCGCCGCCGCGCACCTGTGAGGACATCATCGCACCGATTCTCGCCGAGTCGAACCTGAAGGTCGGTGCCGACGTGTTCGTCGCGCACTGTCCCGAGCGCGTCCTGCCGGGTCAGATCATGCGCGAGGTCGTCGAAAACGACCGCGTGATCGGCGGCATCAACCCCGCTTCCGCCGCGAAGGCGAAAGAATTGTACTCGGCGTTCGTCAAGGGCGAGATCTTTCTGACCGACGCGACGACGGCCGAGATGGTGAAGCTCGTCGAGAACTCGTTCCGGGACGTGAACATCGCGTTCGCCAACGAGTTGTCGATGATCTGCGACCGGCTTGGCCTCAACGTCTGGGAGCTCATCCGCCTCGCGAACCGACACCCGCGCGTCAACATCCTGCGGCCCGGCTGCGGGGTCGGAGGCCACTGCATCGCGGTCGATCCGTGGTTCATCGCCGACGTCTGCCCGCAGGAGGCCCGGCTCATCCGCACCGCGCGTGAGGTCAATGATGCCAAGCCTCATCACGTGACGGCGCGCATCCGCGACGCGGCGGCGCGGTTCAAGAAGCCGACGATCGGCCTGCTGGGCCTTTCCTACAAGCAGGATATCGACGATCTGCGCGAGTCACCCGCCGTCGAGATAGCCCGCGAGTTCAGGAACGATCCGGGCGTCGACCTGCTGGTCTGCGAGCCGTTCGTGCGATCGCATGCCGAGTTCGCGCTGGCGCCGCTCGACGAGGTCATGCGCCGGGCCGATATCGTCGTGCTGCTGGTTCCGCATACGGTATTCCGCAACATCGACCGCGAGCTGCTCAAGCCCAAGGTCGTCATCGACACATGCGGCGTCTGGTGACCGTTCCGTACGCCGGCCCGCGGGAGACAATCCAGCAATGAAGCTGTTACTCATCGATCCGCCGTTCAAGAGCTTCACCGGCATCTTCGGCTTCTACTTTCCGCTCGGACTGGCCTACCTGGCGGGCGCCGCGCGCAAAGCCGGGTTCGACTGTTCGATCCTCGACATGGATGCGGCCGAGCCAAAAACCGGAACGCTCGATTTCGCGCATGAATACGAGCGATATGCCACGTATATCGAGGCGCTGAACGACCCGCGCCACCCGACCTGGGACTTGCTGCGTACGCTCGTTCTCGACCAGAAGCCCGACGTGATCGGCGTGACGGCGATGACGACGAAGTTCGGCACGACGATGCAGACGATCCGCTTCTGCCGGGAGGTTCTGCCGCGCGTCCCCATCATCGTCGGCGGCCCGCACGCCTCGACGATGCCCGATCTCACGATGAGCATGCCGGAAGTCGATTACGTGCTGCGTGGCGAGGCCGACGAGAGTCTGCCCGAACTCCTGGTCGCCCTGCGCGACGGCCGCGACGTGGGCGGCATCCGCGGGCTCAGCTTTCGTCGCGACGGAAAGGTCGTCCACAATCCCGACCGGGCGTTCGCTCAGAATCTCGATGCCCTCGCCCTGCCGGCCCGCGACGCATTATTACATCCGGAAAACTATTCTTCCGAAGACATGGGTGTCATCCTGACCTCGCGCGGCTGTCCGTTCGCGTGCAGCTACTGTTTCCACATGTGGGAACGGCGCGTGCGGTACCGCTCGATCCCGAACATCATCGAGGAGATCGTGCAGGTTCATGACGCCTACGGAACGACGCAGTTCTCGTTCAAGGACGACTCGTTCACGGTGAAGAAGAAGCACGTGCGCGACTTGTGCGAGGCGATCGGGCGACTTCCGTTCAAGATCAGCTGGTCATGCACGACGCGCGTCGATCTGATGGAGGACGAACTGCTCGAGATCATGAAAGACGCCGGCTGCGTGCAGGTGAGCGTCGGCATCGAGACCGGCTCGGAGCGCATCCTGAAGGAGACCGACAAGGGCATCACCCACGCCCAGATCGAGCGCGCGGCCCGCATGCTGAACCGGCACCGCATCTTCTGGAGCGGCTACTTCATGATCGGCCTGCCGACCGAGACCGAGCAGGACATGCGGCTGACGATCGAGTATCTGCGCAAGGTGCGCCCGTACTACGGCGGACTGGGGGTCTACAACCCGTTCCCGCGCACCAAGCTGTTCGACCAGGGCGTCGAGCTCGGCCTGCTCGACCCGCAGCCGCCGCTGGAGCATTTCCTGAAGACGAACCCGAAAGACCTGTTTTTCAAAGATCCGAGGCGACGCGTCGTCGAGGTTCCGCACGAGCGGTTCGAGCAGATCGTCGCCGAGGCGATGCAGGTGTTTCATGCCCACAACACGAACCCGTTCAGCATGATCCGGCGCGGCTTTGCGCGGCGCAGGACCTACATGGCCGATCCCTCCCTCCTCTGGCGCGACCTGTCGAAAGCATGGGAGATGATCCGCTCGAAGTTCGGGTTTTTCGCGACACATCCCTGACGGAAAGGAATCGCCATGCGGCAGATCCTGCAGAGTCTGAAAACCGGCGAGATCGAGATCGCCGACATCCCCGTGCCGACCGTGAAGGCCGGGCACCTGCTGATTCAAAGCGCCCGAAGTCTCATCTCGGTCGGAACCGAGCGGATGCTGCTGGATTTCGGCCGGGCCGGCTGGATCGACAAGGCGCGGCAACAGCCCGACAAGGTGCGGCAGGTATTCCAGAAGATCCGCACCGACGGGCTTCTCGCGACGGCCGAGTCGGTGATGCGCAAACTCGACCAGCCGCTCGCGCTCGGCTACTCGAACGCGGGCCGGGTCGTGGCGGTCGGGAAGGGCGTCACCGGCTTCGCGGCCGGCGATCGCGTCGTTTCGAACGGGAACCATGCCGACGTGGTCTGCGTGCCCGAGAACCTGTGCGCGAAGATCCCCGACGGGGTCGGCGACGATACGGCATCGTTCACGGTCATCGCGTCGATCGCCCTCGAGGGCATCCGGCTCGTCCAGCCGACCCTGGGCGAGAGCGTCGCCGTGATGGGACTCGGCCTCATCGGCCTCCTGACGGTCCAGATGCTGCGCGCGAACGGCTGCCGGGTGATCGGGTTCGATTTCGACCCGTCGAAAGTCGCGCTGGCGCGCGAGTTCGGCGCAGAGGCCCACGACCTGAAAGACGGGATCGACCCGGTGGCGGCCGCGACGGCGTTCTCGCGCGGGCATGGTGTCGATGCCGTTATAATAACTGCCGCTACAAAAAGCGACGATCCCATCCACCAGGCCCCGCAGATGTGCCGCAAGCGCGGCCGCGTCGTGCTGGTCGGGGTCGTCGGGCTGAACCTTTCCCGCGACGATTTCTACAAGAAGGAGATCACGTTCCAGGTCTCGTGCTCGTACGGGCCCGGCCGGTACGAGGCGGAATACGAGAAGAAGGGGCTGGACTACCCGATCGGCTTCGTGCGCTGGACCGAACAGCGCAACTTCGAGGCCGTGCTCGACATGATGGCGGCCGGCTCGATCAGGACGGAAAAGCTGGTCACGCGCGTCATCGCGATGGACGAGGCGAAGAAGGCCTACGAAGCCGTCGCGGCCGGCGAGAACGTGCTCGGCCTGGTGCTCGATTACGGGCAGCAGATCAACCTGGAGCGGCGCAGCGTGATCCTGCAGCCGGCCGCCGGCATTGCCGCGGCCCCCGGCAAGGGCATCACGGGATTCATCGGGGCGGGGAACTTCGCTTCGGGGGTTCTCGTTCCCGCGTTCGCGGCCGCCGGCGCCGGGCTGAAGACGATCGCGAGCTCCGGAGGCGTGTCGGGGACGCACCTCGGCAGGAAAAGCGGGTTCCGCATCAGCACGACGGACTACCGGACGATCATTGACGATCCCGAGATCGACACGATCGCGATCACGACCCAGCATGGCACGCATGCGAAGTTCGTCTGCGAAGCCCTGTCGGCGGGAAAACACGTGTTTGTCGAAAAGCCGCTCTGCCTGACGTGGAACGAGCTTGCCGAGATCGAGAAAGCGTATCAGGACGCCTGCGCGGCGAAGCCCCGCATCCTGATGGTCGGTTTCAACCGGCGGTTCTCGCCGCTTGTTCAAACGGTCAAACGGCTGCTCGACAGCCAGCAGGAGCAGAAAAGCATCGTGATGACGGTGAACGCCGGCGCGATTCCCGGCGACCACTGGACACAGGACGAGGAGGCCGGCGGCGGGCGCATTCTCGGCGAGGCCTGCCATTTCATCGACCTGATCAGGTTCCTGGTCGGGGCGCCGATCCTCGATGTCCACACCGCGGTGATGCGGAGGAAAGACACGGCGACGCCCCCCGATACCGTCACCGTCACGATCACGTTCTCCGACGGCTCGCTGGGCGTGGTGAACTACTTCGCCAACGGCCACAAGGACTACCCCAAGGAGCGGCTCGAGGCCTTCTCGGGCGGCCGCATCCTGGTCCTCGACAACTTCCGCTCGCTTTCCGGACACGGCTGGCCGGGATTCAAGGGCGAGTCTCTCTGGGCGCAGGACAAGGGGCATGCCGCCGGGGCGAAGGCGTTTCTCGAGGCCGTGCGAACCGGCGGAGCGGCGCCGATCCCGTTTGCAGAGATCGTCGAGGTGACGAAAGCGACGCTGAAGGCTGCCGGCATCGCCCCGGACCGTGATGCCTGAGTTCGTCAGCCGTCTCCGACGCCTGGTCTGGACGGCCGTCCACCTGAAGCCGGTCCAGATCTGGGGCCGCCTCGTATGGGCAGCGAGACGCCGGTTCAAACGGATCCCAGGGTTGGCCGATCTCGCCGCCGAGGCGGCGCGCCTGCGTGATGCGCGCGGGAAGCCCTCGCGGGCGAGGGTGGCCTTCCGGTTTCTCTCGGAGCCCCGCGAATACCCGGTGGATGCGGTCGCGTGGGACCCCGAAGGCTCGGCCGGCTTCGGAAACGGCGTCCCGGTGAAGTTGTGGCGGTACAATCTCCAGTATTTCGACTGGCTGAATCACGGCGAGATCGCGTCCGACCCGGAAACCGCGTCGTATCTCATCCTCGACTGGATCGCGCGGTGCGCCGACGACGGCGCCGAACCGTGGGAGCCCTACCCGGTGTCGCGACGGCTCATGAGCTGGCTCGCCTGGCTCCGCAGAACATCCTCCGCCGCTACCGATGCGTCTTTCATGGCGCTGGTCCGCGGTTCGGTGGAGGCGCAGGCGTGCAGGCTCGAGACCGACCTCGAGATCCACATCCAGGCTAACCACCTGCTGATGAACCGTCTGGCCCTCGTCGAGACGGACGCCTGGCTGATCGAGACCGCCGACGGCGCCGCCGCCGCGCCCCTGCGTCGGAGGCTCTCGCGACACGCGGCGGCCCTGCGGCGCGAGATCGTCGCGCAGGTCCTTCCCGACGGCGGGCACGAGGAACGGAGCCCGATGTACCACCGCGAAATGCTCGACGGGATCGCGCGTATAGCCGCTACGGTCCGGAAGCTCGCCGCGACGTCGGACGGCGGAGAAGCCGTCGAGGCGTGCCGTTCCCTTGTCGCCCGATGCGACGAGGTGCTGCCGAGGATGCGCGACTGGCTGGACGCGCTCACGCATCCGGACGGCCGCATCGCCCTGTTTCACGACTCGGCGATGGAGCACGGGGCGCATATGAATATCAAGGAATATCATTCTTGGCTCGCGACCTGGCTTCCCGACTCGGGGTATTTCGTCCTGCGCAGGCCGGGCGGCCTGTATCTGGCCGTCTGCGCGCACGCCCCGTCGCCGCGCCACCAGCCGGGCCACGCGCACTGCGACATCGGCTCGTTCGAACTCTCGCTTCGTGGCCGCCGGCTGATCGTCGACACCGGCACCGGCTCGTACCAGGATCCGGAGATCAGGCGCCTGTGCCGCTCGACCGGGGCGCACAACGTGCCGATGACCGAGGGATGCGAACAGAGCGATATGTGGGGCGATTTCCGGGTCGGAAAACGCGCGTACGTGATGAAGAACGAATGCCTGGAGCGCACGTTCAGGCTCCAGTGGCGCGACATGAACGAGGACATCTTCATCCGCCAGATCGACTGGGGCGATTCGTGGCTGCGGATACGCGACATCAGGCACGTCGGGTATGCGGACGGGCGCTTCGTCTCGCTTCTCCACCTCGCCCCGGGGATGAGACCGGTTCCGGGCGAGCGGATCCTGATCGAGGCCGACGGCAGGCCGTTCTGCACGATCTCGACCGGGTGTCGGGTGGAAATCGAGGCGTCGATGTATTATCCGGAATTCGGGCCGGGCATCGCGAGTCACCGGCTGAGGTTCATATCGGAGAAGGGCGGTTGGATCGAGTATGAGATCAGCGAATAGCCCGAAACGCATCCTGGTGATGTCGCAGTTCTACTATCCCGACATCACGGCGGCCGCGTTTCGCATCAGGGAAACGGTCGATCTTCTCCTTGCGAAGGGGCACCGGGTGCATGTCATCGCGGCCAAACCCCACAAGGCCGTTCTCGACGGTGCGCCCGTGGATGACGGAGACGCCCGGGTGACCAGGTCGTATATCTTTCCCTATACCGGTCGCGGGAAGTGGAATTATATCGCTCATTATATGTCTTTCATGGCGTCGTCGATCTGGGCCTCTTGGAGGCACCCGTCGAGATTCGACATCGTCTGGGCCTCGAGTCCGCCGCTGTTCGTGGGCATCGCCGGTTGGGTCGTCGCGCGGCTCAAGAAGGCGAAGTTCGTGCTCGACGTGCGCGACATCTGGCCGGACTCGGCCGCGACGACCGGGCAGATCCGGCCTGACAGCTTTCTGTATCGCATGGCAAAACACGCCGAGCGGTGGCTGTACCGCGCCGCCGACCGGATCACCTGCGTCGCCCGGCCGATGGCCGAATATATCGCAGGCTATGGCGTGGAACCGCCGGCGGTCATCTACAATGCCATCCCGGGCAGGTATCTGGATGCCGTTGAATCGGCCGAAAACAGCGGACCTGCAGCCCCGTCGGACGGCGAAGCCCTGACGATCGCCTACGTGGGCAACATGGGCTACTGTCAGAATCTCGGCGTCGTCGTCGCGGCGGCAGAGAGACTCCAGGCTGCGGGCGAGTTGGGAATTCGCTTTCTGCTCGTCGGAGAAGGGGTCGAGAAGGCGAAACTCGAAGCCCGCGTCCGCGAGGCGGGGCTGACGAACGTCGAGATCCGCGGCGCTGTTTCCAAGGCGGATGCGCTTCGCATCTCGGTCGAAAGCTCGGCCCTGGTGCTTCTGCTCAAGGACGACGGGACGATGGACAAGACGATTCCGTCGAAGGTATTCGATTACCTTGCTGCCGGCCGACCGATCCTGTTCGGGCTCCAGGGCGAGGCCCGCTCGATTCTCGGCTCGTCGGGCGGCAATATCGGCTTCGATGCAGACGATCCCGGCTCGCTTGCGGAAGCGGCCTGTCGGCTGAAGGGCGCATACGGAGCGTTTGCAGCGGCGGCGCGCGGCCACCGGGATCTCGTGCGGACGCGCTTCCGGAGAGAGGCGATGACGGACGAGCTCGACCGGGAGTTCGAGAAGCTTTTGCATGACTCCGGCGATCATTCCTGATACAATTGAAAAGTTTGGGGACGTATGTCACCCGCCAGTCCCGCATGGGAGGAAAGCACGTGTCTGAGATCAACAAGGTTATCGAGAGTCTCGAGAGGGTCATCTCCCTCGGCGAAAAGCTGCTGACGAACTTCGACGTCGAGGATCTGCTGATACAGATCGTCAACAACATCAAGGAGCTGCTGAAAGTCGAGGGCGCAACGCTGTATCTCGTCGATCCCGTCGAGAAGCTGATGATTTCGCAGGTCATCCTCAGCGACCACGTCGAGGAGATCGTGCTGAAGATCGACAACACCTCCATCGCCGGGTTTGTCGCTCTCAACCGGCGCACGCTCATGATTCCCGATGCATACGCCGATCTGACGAAAATCCATCCCGACCTTCGATTCAACAAAGCCGTCGATGAGGCGAGTCACTTCCGCACGAAGGACATCCTGACCCACCCCCTCATCGTCAACAACGAGCTGATCGGCGTTTTCCAGGTCGTGAACAAGGTCGGCGGCAAGTTCGACGAGTACGACGAGCGGATCCTGCGTAACTTCTCCGTCTTCGCGGGCATCGCCATTCTGAACGCCCGGCTGATGATGAAAATTCTCGAGGAACAGGCCAACGTCCGCGACATCATCGAGCATATCGACGAAAAGGTGATCATCCAGGACCGCGACGGTCGCGTTGAACATCTCAACAAGCCCGCCATCGCGGAGCTCCCCGCCGGCGTCACGCTGAACGGTGCCATCGGGAAGAGGCTCACCGACCTGTTTCCCCAGTATGGCGGCATCAAGGAGGAGATCGACAAGCTGGTCGGGCACAATCTCGACAAGTCGTTCTTCGGCGGCAAGCAGCCGTACGTGATCCTGACCGTGAAAAACTCGCGACAGCTCGTCGAAAAGGTCATCCTCATCCTCAAGGTGCCGCCCAGCAACATCGCCGACCAGGCGGGGGAAGATCCCCAGAAGCTGTCTTGAAATATACGTTTAATTATACACACCAGTCACCGGAGGAGCCCCGTTCATGAAGAAAGCGACGACCAAGACGACCAGGACCGCCAAGGCGGCCGGAGCATCGACCCCCGCACGGCCTGCGAAGACCGCCGCCCGGAAGAAGCCTGCCAATCCGTATCTGGCGGGAAACAAAATCGATCCGAAGCCGGCCTGCCGTGACCTGAGGGTCGCCGACCTGGTCGACAGGCTGTTCCTTTCCTACAACGCCGGCCGTCTTCGCGAGGCCTGCCAGCTGTTCACCCGGAAAATGCTCGCGAACGACGTCACGATCGGCATGAGCCTCGCCGGCGCCCTGACGCCCGCCGGGCTCGGCCAGTCGGCCATCGTTCCGCTCATCGAGGCGGGGTTTGTCGACTGGATCATCGCGACCGGCGCGAACCTGTATCACGACACGCATTTCGGCATCGGCGAGGAGTTGTATGCCGGTTCGCCGTTCTTCAGCGACATCGACCTGCGCGACAAGGGCGTCGTCAGAATATACGACGTGGTATTCGATTATCACGTCCTGCTGAACACCGATGCGTTCTTCCGTGAGATCATGCGCTCCGAAGTGTTCCAGCGCCCCATGGGTACGGCGCATTTCCACTATCTCGTCGGCAAGTTCATTCACGAGCGCGAGAAGGCGCTTGGCCTGAAGGGCGTCAGCATCCTGTCGGCGGCGTATCGAGCCGGCGTTCCCGTCTACACCAGCAGCCCGGGCGACAGCTCGATCGGCATGAACATCGCCGCGCTGGCGCTCGAAGGCGGCAAGCTTGTTCTCGACCCCAACGTCGACGTGAACGAGACCGCCTCGATCGTGCTGAACGCGAAGCGCACCGGCGGCAAGAGCGCCGTCTTCATCTGCGGCGGAGGCTCGCCCAAGAACTTCATGCTCCAGACCGAGCCCCAGATCCAGGAAGTGCTCGGCATCAAGGAAGAAGGCCACGACTACTTCATCCAGTTCACCGACGCGCGGCCCGACACCGGCGGCCTTTCCGGCGCCACGCCGTCCGAAGCCGTCAGCTGGGGGAAAGTGCGGCCCGACAGTCTGCCCGACACCGTCGTCTGCTACCTCGACTCAACCGTCGCCCTGCCGATCGTCGCCAGTTACGCGCTGAGCCGCACGAAATCCCGCAAGCAAAAGCGCCTGTACGACAAGCTTCCGAAGCTGATGGAAAAATTGACCTCCGAATACAAGGCGATCCGAAAAAAAGGCTTGCGCTGAGCCGCATCACGTTCAATATCGCATTCGATATTCCTGTAGGGGCGGGTTTCAAACCAGCCCCTGCGGCGTATCTGGACGATCCCAACGACGTATGAGGGAGCGGCAAACACGTCACGGGGAGATTCAACCGCGGGCGAAGGCGGCGGCGACGATGCGGTCGCGGTCGGCTTCGGTCAGGGGTGACGCGCCGGCGGTTTTCCACCAGGATATATACTCGATGTTTTTGTTCGCGCTGACGACCGGCACCGGTTCGAGGCCGAACAGGAGAAGGCCGTGTTCGCCGAAGGCGGCGCAGAGGTGCGCGAGGATGGCGCGATGCACGTCCGGATCGGTGACGAGGCCGCCCGGGCTGACGGAAGCGGCCTCGGCCTCGAACTGGGGCTTGACGAGCAGCAACATGCTGCCGCCGGGGGCCAGCCGCCGCATCGCGGGGGCGACGATGGCTCTCAGGGAGATGAACGAGACGTCGGCGACGATGAGATCGTACGGTCCGGAAACCTCTCCTTCCGAAATCGTGCGGAAGTTCGTGCGCTCGACGGGTGTGACCCGCGGATCGTCGCGAAGACGCGCATCGAGCAGGCCGTACCCGACGTCGAGCGCGGTGACGTGCGCGGCGCCTCTCCGGAGAAGCACCTGGGTGAACCCGCCCGTCGAGGCCCCGATGTCGAGGCACGTCGCACCGCCGACGTCGATGTCGAAGGCCGAGAGGGCGTTGTCGAGCTTGACGGCGCCGCGCGACACGAACGGACCGCGTTTTTCCCGTCGCTCCAGGAGCGTGCCGGACGGAACCAGTTCGCCCGGTTTGTCGTAGACGCGGTCGCCGATACGGATCTCTCCGGCCATCACGAGGCGCCTTGCCGTATCGGTATCGGGCGCCAGCCCGAGATGAACGACGAGCAAATCGACTCGCATGCGTTTGGCCATAGGAACATTCTCCGGTCGATGTGGTCGATACGCGTGACGAATCCCGCGATCTGGCGTATCATATCACCAGACGGCGATGATTCCGCCCCATGCCGTAGAAAAAACGACTGCGCCACAGATGCAGATGCCGCATTTCATGAAGCTCAACACCCACACCCATTTCCCGCCGATGCCGATTCCCTTCCGCACCGGACGGGTTCTGCGATGAACGAAAACATTTTCGACCCTCTCGGCGACGAAAGCGATCCGGAGAGGCTCGAGGCGGAGCTCGCCCGTGCCGAGGCCGTCCGCGATGCCCTCCTGGCGGAAGCCGCGAACTACCGGCGCGCGTTCGAGATCGCTCGCGAGCATGCGGGCGTGTCGGTCTGGAACATCGATCTTCAGGCCCGGACACTGATGTTGGGAACGGAGTCGAGCGTACACTCTCTCGACGAGCGTCTTCATCCCGACGATGTGGAAACGATGTTCCGTGAAGTCTCGCGATCGAGTCCCGACGAGCCCGACGTGCGGATGAAACTGAGGATGAAGGGGCCCGGCGAGCGGTGGGATTGGTTCCGATTCGACGGCCTCGTCGAGCGGTTCGACTCCGATGGACGACCTCAGCTTCTCATTGGCGTCGGAAAAAATATATCTGATGAGATACTATTGGAAGAGAATCTTGCGGAGGATGAGCGTTTGCTCGAAGAACTGCTCGATAATTCGGTTGCCATTCTCTACCGGCACGACTCGAATCCGAATGGCGCCGGGTATTTCAACTCGCCGCTGTATCTGCACGCCGTCCCCAGCTGCGCGGGATCAATCGACAAGGTCATCGAAGAAGGTCTCGAGTCGATTCATCCCGATGATCGTGAGCGCATCGATGCCGCTCTGGGGCAGAACATGGCAAGCCTCAACGGCAGTCAGGTCACGAGTGTGATGGAATACCGCCGTGCCGATTTGAAAGGGGAGTACCACTGGTATTACGATATTGTGACGCTCATTCCCGACCGTAAGAACGCCGTGCAGACGATGCTCGGCTCGGCTCTCGAGATCACGGCCCTGAAAGAGGCCGAAGCGACGCTCCGTGCATCCGAGGAGCGATACCGCCTGGTGACGACCCTCAGCTCGTTCATCATCTGGACCACGGATCTGGAAATGAACTTCCGGTACTGCAGTCTGGGTGTAAAGAATATGCTTGGATATACTGCTGAAGAAGTCATCGCGCTTGGGCCGCGGAAAACATTACTGCCGGAATCCTACAGGCTGGTCGTACGGCTGGCGCAGGAAATCCGGTTGCAGGAGGCGAAACGACCGGGTTCGTTCATACCCCGCTATGTCCAGCTCTGGCAGCGGCACAAAAACGGTATGGCCGTTCTGACGGAAGTCGCCGTTTCGGTGGTTCATGACGAATCTGGACGACTCGAGGGATTTTGCGGGGTGACCCGCGATATCACCGAGTTTCATCACATGAAGGAAGCCTTGCGGACGGAACGCGAAATGCTGGAAAACCGCGTTTTGGAACGGACGGCTGAGTTGCTTCGCGCGAACGAGGTTCTTCGCCGGGAAATTGAGCGGCGGCGCCAGGTCGAGACGGCGTTGCTCGAGATGAGCGAGGCGGAGCAGCGAACGATCGGGCACGAACTGCACGACGGTCTCTGTCAGCAGCTCGCCGGTGTCATGTGCCTCTGCGAGGCCGCTCGCGACAGGCTTCTGGAGATCGGAAGCATCGACGCGATCCAGATGGGACGCATTCATGACCTGCTCGCAGACGCCGTGCGCTACGCGCGATATATGGCGCGCGGTCTGAGCCCTCTCTTCATCGACGTCAACGGGTTGTCCGACTCCCTCGAGGCGCTTGCCTCCTCTCTACCGCTAATGTACCGCGTCTCATGCAGCTTTACCCAGCTTGGGAAATCTCGTGTCGAGGAGCCGGAGCAGGCCCTGAGCCTGTACCGGATCGCCCGATTGGCGGTTCAGAATTCCGTTCACGAGGGCAATGCCGCGCATGTCGACATCCTGCTGAAGACCACTTCAAAGTCGGTCAGCCTGATCGTCAGCGACGACGGCTCTCCGCGGGCGACATCGATCGCCTCTTCCGAATACGGCCATTGCATGATCGATTACCGCATGAGAATCATGTCGGGAAGCGTCATCGTGAAAAATCGCCGCGGCGGCGGAACGGTCGTGAGATGCGTTGCGCCGCTTCGACGCAAGGAGAACGGGAACGATGGCGCAACGAACGTCTGAGTCGATGCACGAGAAAGAGGTCGCCCGGCTGGAAAACCTCAGGCGGAGGATTGCGGTCGTTCGCGACGAGAGCATGGCGGCGGCCGCGGTCGTGGAAACGCTGAAAAGGCATGCCGGGCTTCTTGCCGAGCGTGGTGGGATCGACATCTTCCACGTGGGCCGTGGCGAAGAGCCGGTGTTCGCGACGGCAAACACCGGTGACGCCTCCGCCCTGCGACATGCGCTTTCGGCGCTGTCAGGAGAGGACTCGACCTTTCAGGCCGATATCAGGGAGGGTGGCGGGGCGAGCATGGTTCCCAAAACGCTCAGGATCGACGGGGTCGTCACATCCAGGGCGGAAGACGGAGCCCCGGATATCGCCGTCGGGATCAGATATGAGATCACCGGCAAGCTCACGAAGATCGGAGAACTCGGGAAGCGCGCGAGGCAGTTTCGGGAACTGCTCGACAATGCGGCGGTGCTCTTTTACCGGTTCGATCTGAAGCACGGCAGTTTCAGGTATTCCAACCGTTCGGCCCAGCAATTTCCGGCATTCCGGGAACGCCCGGAGCCCGGCGACCCGCTCGGGAAGCTGACGTGCGATATCCATCCCGACGACATCGGGCGAATCGCCCCGTTGATTCGGAAGGCCATGAATCCTCCGGTGGCGGCGAAATCTTCCATCACGATCGAATACCGACGGCGGAACGACCAGGGGCAATACAGGTGGCTGTACGAAAAGCTCACCTTCCTTTCGGACGAGACGAATACAGTATCCTCCATCATAGGATCCGCCGCTGACATCACGCCGTTGAAGGACGTCCAGGACGCCATCCGGGAGAGCGAACGGCGGTATCGCATGATGATCGAGCTTTCCACGGATATCATCTGGATTCTCGATCTCGATTTCCGGCTCGTCTATACGAGCCCCGCCTGTTTCAAAATGCTGGGCTATACCACGGAGGAGATGTTCCGCCTCGCTCCGGGTTCGACCTTGGCTCCTGAGTCCTTCAGGCAGCTCCGGGCGGCGATCAGGGAGTATCTCGAGCGGGAGCCGGCCTCTCACGGTTTCGATGACACGGTGCGATGCGAGTTGACCTTCCGAAGAAAGGACGGCGCTCTGGTGCGGGGGGAACTCGTATTCACCGGATACCGGGACGATTCCGGGCGGCTTCTCGGAATCTGCGGCGCCACTCGCGACATCACCGAGCGAAAATCGGTCGAGGAGGAGATGAAACGGACCCAGCGCGAACTCGAGCGTCGCATCGCGGACAGATCCGAAAAACTTTCCTACATCAACACCCTGCTGAACATCGAGATGGAACGGCGAAAGCAGATGGAACATTTCATGCTCCATCACCCCGAGCGTGACCGGGCCTTGATCGGCAGGGAGTTGAACGAGGGGTTGTGCCAGGAACTGGTCGGCATGATGTGCCTCTGCGAAGTGGTCAGGGAGAACCTCCAGGGACGCGACGCCGTCGCGAACGAAGACATCGCCAGTATTCTGGATCTCCTCGCCGACGCCGTCAGGCAGGCCCGGGGGATGGCGAAGGGGCTGAACCCCCTGCTGGCCGATCCTCGCAGCCTCGACTGTTCCCTCGGTCTTCTCGCGGAGAAAACATCGGAGTTGTTCAACGTCCGGTGCCGTTTTTCCTCCTCGAGCGAGATTGGCATCGGCAATCCCGATCAGGCGCTGAATCTGTATCGCATCGCCCAGGAAGCCGTCCATAACGCAATTCGTCACGGAAAAGCCCGGAATATCGAGATCGAACTCGGCGGCGACGATGAATACGTGAGGCTGAGCGTGGCGGACGACGGCATCGGGCGTGGAGGAACCCCGGTAAATCCGAAGGGCATGGGATTGAAGATCATGGCCTATAGAATGCAGGCCATGTCGGGAACGCTCCGGGTGATCGACCGCGCAGAAGGCGGGGTGCTGATCGATTGCTCGGCGCCGAGGCGGCAACCCGCCAGATGACATCTTCATGTATATGGAGTATCGACGAAGCCGGAACGTCGATCAGGCGCGTCGAGGCTGAGTTTGCTGCGGCTGTCTCGCCGCGCGCGGGACATGTTCGGGACGTTCCGGATCATCGAAAGAGCCGAAGGCGGGGCGACAGTTGAATGTTCGGCGCTGAAACGGTAGAATGGTGCAAGGTCATTCAGTCCGCTATAATAAACCTCAATACATAGAGGTGGTTACAGTGTTCGCGGGGCCACAGCACATCGGAATCAAGGTTTTCCTCGTCGACGATCACGGCGTCATGCGGATGGGGCTTCGGCAGCTCCTCGTCAGGCGCGGTTTCGAAGTGTCCGGCGAGGCCGAAACGGCCGCAGACGCATTGTCGAGGATCGCCGTCGTCCGGCCGGATGTCGCGCTCATCGATCTCTCGCTCGGCCGGGACGACGGAATGGCGCTTCTGGAACAGCTCAGTACCGCCGTTCCAGACGTCAGCCTCATCGTCTACTCGATGTACGACGACCCGTTGTACGTCAGGAAAGCCGTGGCGGCCGGGGCGAAGGGCTACGTTACCAAAGACGACGCCTCGACCCACCTGGTCGACGCGATCCGGGCGGTCGTCGCGGGAAAACGCTTCTACAGCGAGTCTATCGCCGGCAAGCTCGTCGAAACGATCGTCGACAAGACGGAACCCGCCGAAACGCCGCAACTCTCGAAACGCGAACAGGATATTTTCAACCTCCTCGGCGAGGGCTTTTCCATCCGGGAAATCGCCGGCAAGCTCTCGCTGAGCCACAAGACGATCGAAACGCACTGCGGGAATCTGAAACTGAAGCTCGGCGTGAAGACGATGCGCGAGTTGTCGCGACAAGCGATCCGCCAGAACAGCAACACCCATCGCTGATCCGCTTCACCAATGAATCTATAGATTCGGGTATTTCCCCGATGAAAAATCAGGAAATTGCCCGATTCCGCGCTTGAAGCCGATTCGATATGCTGAATACGGAAGCAGGATCAGGCATCGTCTGGTTCTGTGCCCATTAGGAGCTTCATAATTTTTCTCCCCCCCCTCTTCCGAGGGGGGGAATTTGTTTTCACGGCGGTGGGTGAACGGCTATACTGCTCACCTGCGTTCGTTCTGTACATTCCTCGTCAGGGGGCGTGACACGTGCATATCATGCCGGCCGGTGAACAGCCTGCGCCGGGAAGCCGGGAACGATTCGGCGGCAGCCGGTGGGAACTGCTCGGGCCGCTGGTGCTCTGTCTGGCGATAGCCCTGCTGGCCCGCCTGTACGGCTGGCAGCAGGCCCGACTCGACGCGATGAGCGCCGAGAGCCGCTGGCGTCAGGAGGCGCGGGCCGAGATCGAGCGGTTCCGCGGCGGCTGGACCTACGCTCTCCAGGTCGAGACGGCGATGGATCGGCTCCGGCGAAGCGTCGCCGCGGTGCTGGACGAACGTTCGGAACTGACCGGCGCGACGTTCGCGAAACTGTTTCGCGAAGCCCTTCCGGCTTCGCACCGGCCGGAGGGGACGCAGGTGTTCGCCTTCCGGGTCGATCCGTCCGGAGTTCACGAGACCCTGAAGGGGCCGGGGCTCGAATCGGCCATGAGCCGGCTCGTCGGAAGCCTTCTCGTCGCTGCTCTAGCCCCCGATGCGGTTTCTCAGGCGCGCCGCCCGTCGCTCGACCGGCAGGCGTCGGGGTTGTTCGGCGAACTGATCGGCTTCGACGTTCTCGCGAGGCTGCGGCGAGGGCGGCTGACGGGCTCACGGTGGCGCGGCGGCGACTATCTGATGATCTGGAACGCCGCTGAAACCCCGCGCGGTACGATTCTCTGGCTGGCTCAGTTCCCCCGAAAAGCCTCGATTGCCGCCAAGCCCGTCGATCTCGCCCTCAGAAAAGGAACCGCCAGGTGCCGCGGCAGGATGTGGCCGGTGCTGGTGCCGCTGTATCCCGAAAGCGGCAGGGTGCGGCTGCGCGTCGCCTCCGGAACGGTTCCCGCGACAACACTCCGGCGGATTTCCGGCGCGATCGCTGGCTGCGGAAGCCGGAACGCGATTGCCCCCCCGGGATCGGTCGGAACGACCATCCCCGGTCTCTGGATGATGCGCGACATTATCGCAAACACTCTCCCGTTCGAACTCTGGATGGTCGGTCCCGTTCCCCCTCAGGCCCGCCGGGAGACGCTTCCGCCCTGGGAAAAGGCGTTGTATGCCTCCCTGTTCGGCGGTTTTCTCGTTTTCGTCGCGCGCAGGGCGATGCATCCGGGGCAGAGCGACCTGTCGCTTCGGATCTGGTTCACGGGATACGTCGTGCTTGCGGGGGTCATTCCGCTCGGCATCGTGTGGGTGCTTTCGTCATGGTGGATCTCCGCCAACGCCGCGCGACGCGCCGGCGACATGGAGCGGATGGCCGAGGAACGGCTTGTGCGCCTCGACCTGATGAGCATTCGCGAAGTCGACCGGTTCGCGGAGACCTGCGGCAGGGCCCTCGAAGACTCGTCTCTTCTGAAACGACTCGTCGACGCCCCGGCTGGCGACGCCGGCCAGCGGGAAATCGATCGCGAGCTCGCCGCCCTCCGGGCCGCAGGCCTTCCCGCCGAGTATATGCAGGTGTTCAGGCCCGGCCGCGACTCGTTCATGGCGACGGCGCCAGGAGCGAGCGACCGGCCGAACCGGGCCCTGTTCCAGTTGCAGAGCGGTATGATCAACATGACCGCCGTCTTTGGAGACCCGAAAAATGCCGAATATTATACGAAGGCGCTGCAGGGACGCGAGCGTCTCTCATTCGAAGGATTCAGGGCCGTGTTCTCCGACGAGTTCGGGCGATACTACTACGACGTCCGGCGGCGGGGGCACCTGTTCCGCGGCTCGAACGAGCCGCTCTTCATGACCTACGACATCATCGCCGACGCGTCGAAGTTCCAGCTGGGCGTGATTTTCGCGACGCGCGCCGGCGGCCAGTTCGCCTCTCTGCTCCGCGACGAACTCGCCCGATGGAAGATGATGCTCCCGGGGTTCCGGATCGCCTGGGGGAAGCTGATGCCCGGCGGCTTCGAGCCGTTCGGCGGTGCCGGCATGGCGCCCTCGCCCGACCTGGAGCGCACCCTGAACGACGCTGCCCGCTCCGGGAACATGAGGATCTCCCGGAGCGGCGAGCGGATCTTCATCGCCCGCCCCTGCGAACGCATGCCCGGCTTCATCGTCGGCCTGGAATTCTCAACGGCCGCTATCCGGCGCGATGCGGCGGGAACCCTGCTACGGCTGGAATGTATATTGTCTATTATTGTGTCTATCCTTTTTCTGATCGGTCTGGGTGTCGGCCGGCATCTCCTCCAGCCGCTTTCCGGGCTCGAGGCCGGGTTGAAACGGGCCGCGGCCGGCGATCTCGAGACCCGGGTGGGCCTCGAGCGGCCCGACGAGATCGGCGAGGTGACGAACGCCTTCGACCGGATGATCGACGGTCTCCGCGAACGGCGCGCGCTCGGTCGGTTTGTCTCCGCGACCCTCGACCAGGACGTGTCGCAGGAGCGCGAAACCTTCGCCGGCCCGCGTGAGGTCGACGGGGCGGTTCTTGTATCGGATCTGCGGAGTTTCACCACGATCTCCGAGACCCGGCCCGTCGAAGAGGTCGTCGGCATGCTGAACGCGCATCTTGAGGCGATGGCCGGCGCGATCCATACGGCCGGCGGCAAGATCGACAGATTCATCGGCGACGCCGTGATCGCCGCGTTTTACGGAAATCCGCCGGCCGAGAACGCCCGCCGAGCCCTGAACGCCGCCGTCGCGATGCGGCGAGCCCACGAGCGGCGCATCGAAGAGCGCCGGGCCGCGGGAGCGTTCGCCTACGGCATGGGCGTCGGCATCGACGCGGGGAAACTCCTCGTCGGCTCGTTCGGAACGGCGGAGCGGATGGAGCGTGCCGTGCTCGGCGTGCCACGCGACGAAGCCGAACGTCTCGAGGCCGATTCCAAGAAAGGCAGGTATACGACGATCGTTCTTTCCTCCGAAATGATGCGCCTTCTCGGAAATCCGGCAACGGGGTGGGAACAAATCCCGGGAAGCGACGGCTGGGAGCTCGTCGAACTGCCGCCGGAGGACGGTGCATGAAAACGTCGCGATGGCTGACGGTCTTCTGGATGCTCGTTCTCCTCATGCCGTTCCTCGTTCTCGGCATCGGCCGGAGTGAGCGTCTCGCCCTGAAGCTCGCCTCGGAACGAGCCGAAGCCAGGGCGAGGGCGAGGGAACTCACGCTCGAGGCACAGTCGTGCGCGCTTCCCAGGGACGGTGTCGCCCGAATTCTGCAGCAATTCCAGGACGGCGCCGAGCGGATCTCGGAACAACCCGGCGCGGACGTCGACCTGAAACGGCGAAGGCTGGAGCGCTTGTATGCGAACCTGGTCAGGCGCTGGCTTCCCCCTCACGCTCTGAGCATGAGATGGAGTGGCGGCATGGCCGCCTCAGAGGGGCTTCGATTCGACGCGGCGCATGGTCGCCGGTTCCCGCCGGAGTTTCCGGATCTCTTCCTCTCCTGGGGATGGGCCGATTCCTCCGAAATGCTCCGGCGCGCGAGAACCTCGTCCATGCTTTCGGAACTGATCGGGTCGCCGATGAACCTCGACTTGCAGGCGGGCACGAAGAGCGGCAAGGTTCAGTCGTATCTCGGAACGTCCGGCATCAACGGCTTCTACTGGAGAAAGCTGCAGACGAGCAGGCTCGTCGCGTGGTTCGATCTGACCGGCCTGGATGAGCATCTCGGCATGAACATCATGGCGAACCAGGTGCGAGGGCCGGGGATGGGCGTCATTTTCACCGACGATCGCGCCAGGCCGATCGTCGGGGGCGGGGAATGGCGCAAGGGGGGGCATCGCCTCATCGAGCGTCTCCGAAAGCTCGGCGGCGGCAAACTGCCTGCCGTTGCCGTGGTGGGACGCCGGTTCGTGATGACGTCCCTTCCCCCGTCGGGAATGGCCGGGAGAATCGTCGTGACCGTTCCCTGGCCCGAAACGACCGGTATCGGTCGTGCGTCCGGTCTGCAACCGACGCCGTTCGCCGCGCTTCTCGCCTCGGGGCTCTTTCTCGCGCTTCTCGGCACGGCCGCGTTCATCAGCCGTCGTGCGACCGTCGGCTGGATGCTTCTCGGGGCATGCCTCGGCATGTCGATCGTGCCCGCCGGCGCCGGCTGGGTCGTGGTGAAACGAGCGGTTGCCGAATACGGCCGGGCCGAACTGCGAGCGAAAGTCGACGATCTTCACCGGGATCTGACGAACCTCGACAACGGCGGGAACAGGCTGCATGCGACGTTGATCGGCATGCTGCGCCGTCTTTCGAGAACCCCGGATACATTGGCCCGTCTCGAGAGAGGCGACTCGCCGGTCACTCTGCGGAGCGCGCTGCGCTTCCTCATCGACGCATGCGACCTGGAGGGGGAATATCCCGACCTGAACGGGCCGGACCTGCTTCTCTGCGTGGCTCCCGACGATCGGACGAGCATCGTCAGCCGATTGACGAAAAACTCGGAAAGCGTCACCAATTCGGAACGTCCTCTCCTCGAGGTTTTCGGTCCGCTCGTGAAAAAAATGCGCGACGGCATCAAGCGGAGCTGGAGGGAGGAGGCGCCCGGAGAACCCGTATCGGAAGCGACAAAGCTCCGGGAAACCATGAAATCCGACATGCTGTACGACCTGTACATCGCCATCTTCGGCATCGACGCCCTGATCAGTCAGATCAGCTTTCCGGAAGAACTGATCGACGTGAAAACCTCGTTCATGCGCATTTTCATCATCGGCCTGCGTGTGTTCCGGGCGACTGGCATTCCCACGGATTGGTTGCTCTTTTCGATCTGGGACGATTCGAAAGAGCTGGCGTACGTGCGTCGGGTCTTTGAAGAACGGTTTTCGGGCCGTTTCGGCGCCTGGCACAGGCTGGCCGTTTCGGAGGCCTCGGGGACGCCCGACGACGAGCCCGACGCGCCCGAGATATGGGTCATTACAGGACTTGCAGAGCACATCTTCGGCGGCTGGATCGCCCCCGGCCATGCGCGAATGCCGAAGGCCATGCAGGAAGCCATCGAGCGCGCCCGAAACTCCGGTATCATCCAGACCGGGCGTGACATGGCCGCGCCCGGACGGCCCGTCTTCGAGGCATTTTTGGGGAATCACCTCTCCCGGTTCATTCTGGCCGGCCAGGTCGAGACGAACTCGATCGAGCGCCGGGTTCAGCGTCTGCAGACGGCCGGCAACATCGTTGCCGTCGGCCTCGTGGTCATCGCTCTCGTGCTCGCCTGGCAAGGGCGCCGCTGGCTGCTCGAGCCGCTCGAGCGCCTGCGCCTCGCCATGGGCCGGATCGCCGAGGGGCGCGACCAGATCCGGATTCCAGTGGACCGTTCGGACGAGTTCGGAACGCTGGCCGTCGCGTTCAACTCGATGGCCCGCGCTCTGGAAGAGGCGGCGATTCTGGGCCGGTTCGTCTCGGGGGCCGTCCGGCGCGCCGTGCGCGATCGAAAATCCGACGAGAGCGGCCGCGGCGAGCACCGGGAGGTCACCGTGCTCTTTTCATGCCTGTTCCACTTCGACCGGGTCTGCGCCGAAAAAAACGCGGCACAGGTCTTCGACACGCTCGGCGCTCACCTGGGCGCTCTGAACGCCGAACTTGAGCCGTTCGCCGCCGGGGCCGAGATCGACAAGGTCATCGGCGACAAGATCCTGGTCGTCTTCGACCACGAGCGACTGGGCGGGAATGCCCGGGCCGCCGCCGCCGTTCTCGCCGTCGTGAACGGCGTCCGGCGCCGGATGGCTGCAGCCGGCCTCGAAACGGCGATGGGCGTCAACACCGGCAGGGTCATCTCCGGCATTCTCGGCGCGACCTCGGTGCGGCTCGACCACACCGTCATCGGCGACCCGGTGAACCTCGCCTCGCGACTGGCTCTGCTCGCGCACATGACCGAGGGAACCCGGACCGTCCTCTCGGGCGCGTTTCTTGCCGCCTGCGAGACGCCGCCGAACGCCGAGAAGCTGCCCTTCAGGAAAGTGAAAGGCAAGACCCAGGAGGTCGAGGCCTGGCTGATGCTCGAGGATGTGTGAAAAACACACGCGAGAGTGAAAAAGACTCATACGCCCGAAAACGAAAAACGGCTCTCAGAGCCGTTTTCAACTTGGCACGTCAGTTGCATATATAACCGCAGTTCATTGAAAACAATTTTCGGGCCCCTTGATTAACATCTGCAGATGTATCGCAGAACAATCGCTGCGCGAGCTTGTTCGAATTGTCACGTCCGGTCACGCCGTATGATGCAGCATGCCGCACCAGAGCCACCGCAACCGCCATGAACGTTCGTATCACATACCCACCATTGCTTTCCGGGCCCGGAAATCGTTCTTGTGGGTCGCAGCACTTTCGACGATTCAAGTATCCTCTCAAAAGATCCTCTCACTTTCGCCCCGGCTATTTTAAGCCGGGGTTCTTTTTTTCTCGACAATGTGCGAAAATAACCCCATTTGACCGGGTAGGGGAATCCCCTGATGAGTGAAATTCGCACATTGCATTTTCTGGCCGTCCTGAGCGCGTTCATCCTGTTCGGATGCCTGGATGGTCGCGCCTTTGCCGCTGACCTGATCGCCGAGATCGTGACCGACAAACCGACGCGCTACGCCCGAACTCTCGCGCTCGATTCTGAAAACCGTCTCTGGGCCTCGTTTATGAACGAGCAGGGCCTCGACTCCTGGGGAATCGCCCGCCTCGAAACGGCTTCTCCGACGCTTTTTCCCGCCGCCGGCCTGTCGGTCCGGCGCGTGCATGCCCTGAGAGCCGCGCCGGGCGCGGGAATCGCCGCCGCGACCGACGACGGGCTCCGCATTGTCACGCCCGACGGTCGGATCGACGTGCACGCGAACGGCGATCGCCTCACGCACCTGGCGCCCGGGGCCGGGAATTCCCTGCTGGCCGCCGGCTCGGCCGATGATGGCGGATTGGTTCTGGCCCGATACCGGTCCGGCCGTCCGATCGAACGATGGCGGCTGCAGACGAAAAAGGCAGCCCTCTCCCGTGACCTTCTGAACGTGTTCGAACTGCCGGACGGCCGGGTGCTGATCGTCCTGTCGACGGATGTCGTGATGCTCGAGGGTGGAAAGCTCCGCCGTCTCGACTGGACGAAGACGCCCCTTGCCAGTCCCGCCCGCGGCCGCTCGGCCGAACGCCGCATGCCCCCGCTCTGGATATACGACGCTGCGATGGCCCCCGACGGCGGCGTGTATTTCATCGGCGCCTGCAAAAAGCTCGTCCGGTGGCGGAACGATCGGTTCGACACCCTCGCCGAAGGCCATTTCCAGGACCTCGCCGTCGATCCCTCTTCCGGAGTTCTCTGGGTGACCGACTTCGCGGGTACACTCAAAACATGGGACGGAAAATCCCTCGAGCTTGCCTACCGACTCCCCGACGGCGAAATCCGCAACATCTGGCCGGCCGCTTCCGGAACCCTCTGGCTCGAATGCGCCCACGCGAGCGGCCCCCACCGCCTCGCCCGCCTCTCTCCCGGCTTGGCCGACCCCGACACTGTCTCCCTCGACTTCCGCCCCGGTCTTCTCTCGCCCGGTATTCTCTCCCTCGTCCAAGCCCCCGACGGCGTCACCCTCATCGCCACAAACGAAGGCCTCTGGCGCATCCGCGACCTGGAAACCTCGAAGTAGTCGAGGCCGGGACCGGCTGTGTTGCAGTCGGATTGCAAACTGGCCGCTCGGATTTCGTTCGTGCCGATCCTGGCGAGCGAGAACGCATCTTCCTGAGTCCAGCGGTTCCACCTTTGGGATTCTCACTGTTTATCTATATGGATGAATTTATAATTGAGGAATTCGGGGCGACCTGTTACATTGAGCCCCGGAATCCTTCCTGTTCGAAAATTGCCGTCCGGTTTCCACAGACCGGTTACAGATGAGGTGATATGCGACTTCCGCCGTTGGCGCCCCGTGATCGAGAGGAGTATCTTCTCGGGCACTGTCGTGGCAAGGCGGTTCTGCATCTGGGGTGCGCCGATTGGCCGCTGACCAGGGCCCGGCTGCGTGACGGGTCGCTGCTGCATGCGAAGCTGGCCGCGGTCACCGACCGGTTGTGGGGCATCGATGCAAGCGCCGACGGAATCAGGCTGATGACCGACGCCGGGTTTCCCAACCTGGTGGCGCTCGGCAGGACGGACGAACTGGCTCCCACCCTGCGGCGGACGTTCGACCGGGTGGTGGCGGGTGAGATCCTCGAGCATCTCGACGATCCCGGTTCCTTCCTGGCCGGCCTGCGCGGGGTGTGCCACCCCGGGACGCTTCTGCTGCTGACCGTGCCGAACTTCGCTTCCCTGAAACGCCTTCCCAGGCTGTTGTGGGGGGAAGAAACGGTTCATCCCGACCATCGCGCCTACTACTCGGTGGTGACCGTCACGCGGCTCTGCGCTGAACAGGGGTTCAGGCGCCGCGAAGTCTTCAGCTATTGGGGCACGCGCGGGCGGTTCGCGTTTCTGCTCAACCCCGTCTGCCGGCGCCTTCCGTTTCTGCAGGCACTCGCAGACGGCCTCTGCTTCGCGTTTTCCCCTGACGTGGCGCCCGAGCCAGGCCGATGAACCTTTGCGTCACGACGCAGCACCGCTTCGACCGGACGCCCGACGGGGCGGTCTGGACGGATTCCGCTTTCCCGTATGCCTTCTGGAACCGCTACCAGGAAGAGTTTCCGACGGTCAGGGTTCTCGCGCGGGTCAGAGACGTTCCGACGCCGCCCCCGCGCGCCGCGCGCTCGGACGGGCCGGGGGTGACATTCGCACCCGTTCCGTACTACGTGGGCCCGTGGGCGTTCCTGCTGAATCGCGGAAACGTGCGGGCAACGATGCGCCGCATGATCGGACCGAATGATGCCGTCCTGTTCCGGGTTCCCGCCCCGCAGCCGGCGCTGTGCCTCGATTTCCTCGCCCGCCGCGGCCAGCCGTTCGGCGTCGAAGTGCTCGGCGACCCGATCGACCTGTTCTCGCCCGGCACCTACGCCACGCCGGCTCTGCCGCTGATCCGGTTCCTGACGTGGCTCGAGCTGCGGCGAATCTGTCGCCGGGCCGCCGCCGCCGCATACGTCACGCGCGAAGCGCTCCAGCGACGCTATCCGACGAAGGGTATTTCGTTCGGCTATTCCGACGTGAGCCTCGCCGAAGGTGAACTGGCCGCCCGCCCGCGGATATTTCCCGGGAATGTCCCGCCCTTCCGGTTGTTGTTCGTCGGTTCGCTGCACCATCGGCAAAAAGGCCCGGATGTGCTGTTGCGGGCTGTTCGCGAGTTGCAGACTGCCGGTCTGGATATCGTCTTGACTATAGTTGGAGACGGCCCTGAGCGACCTGGGCTGGAGCGGCTGGCCGAAGAACTCGGCATTGCGACGCGCGTCCGGTTCGCCGGAACGTTTTCCGAGAGGCGGATGATCATGGAGGCACTGCGCGAGGCCCATCTGTTCGTCCTGCCTTCGCGGGCGGAAGGCCTGCCGAAAGCCCTGGTGGAGGCGATGGCGGCCGGACTGCCCTGCATCAGCACCCCGGTGGGCGGCATTCCGGAGATCATGGACGCGGGGGATCTCGTTCCGCCTGGAGATCATGACGCCCTGGCCCGGGCTATCGAGCGGTGTCTCGGCGACCCGATACGCTGGGAAGACATGTCGCGGCGAAGCCTGGCAACCGCCCGGCGTTTCACCTCGACCCACCTGAACGCGCCGCACCGCGAATTTCTCCGTGAGTTGCGCCGTCAGACAATCGCGCGCGGGGAAGGAACGATCCGAAGCTGAGTCTTGCGAAGAGGGTTCAGGCGGGATCGGCTGGAGAACCGGCCGCCCACAGTCGCTTCCTGCGACGGTGCCAGATCAGCCAGAAACCCGCGCAGGCAGAGGCTTCGAGGCCGAAATGCGTCCAGGCCAGGCCGGCGCTTCCCCACACGGCACAGGCCGGCGCCCCGGCCGCCAGGCGCAGAAACGTCACCAGGCCCGCATAGACGGCCCATTCGTCCAGCCATCCCATGCTGAACCACAACGGTGGAAGAATGGCGTTGGGAATCGAGAGCGGCAGGCTGAACGCAAAGGCAAGCGCCGGCAGAACGGCGATCGGATCAGTTCTTGAGAGATGCCAGACGGCCAGGCCACCCAGAAGGATGGCCACTGTGCCCAATTGGCCGCCTGCCCGAAAATACCAGCCCAGGGCGGCCCGCAGTTCGTCCGGTGACCGGCGGCCGGCCGCCGCCCGCAGGTCGGGAAACACGGTCTGTGCTGCCATGCCGACGGGAGCGAGCAGGAGACGATACGCGGCATCGAGCATGGCGTAGGTTCCCAGGGCGGCATGGCTCAGGAACCAGCCGCCGATAAGCGCATCCAGACGCGGATACAGGCTTCCCGCGACGGATGCCCAGGCGAGAGGAAACGTCTGTCGCGCGGCCGCCCGGCCGGCAGAGCGGAAGGGGAGGAGGAGCAGGGAGCGGGGCTGTTTCGGCCAGATTCTGGCGTCGTGAAGCAACCAGACGCCGGCCCAGGCGGACAGCCCCGTGGCCGTCAGGGCATTCACGGCGTTCAGCGCTCCCGTGCTCCAGGCCCCGGCCAGGCAGAAGCAGAGGACTGCGGCCTGGCCGATGGCGCCTCGCGCCAGGGCCCGAAAGTCGGCGCGTCCAAGGCGGAAGCCCTGACACGCGGTGAGCTGGAGCCGACCCGCCATGAACAGGATCAGAGGCCACTGAACGCCGGGCTCGATTCCCCAGGGGCGCAGAAGGCGAACCGGCAGCAGGAGAATTCCCGCCGCTGTCAGCATGCCGGCCAGCCAGCGCCAGCCGAGAATCTCGGGCAGCCGCGGCGATGCGTCTTCGGGACGGCTGCCGGCCAGGGCCGGAAGAGCGCGTGAAACTCCGAGGTCGGCCATGGCGAAGAGAATCATCGCAATCGCCGTCAGCGGGAAGAACCGGCCGCCCTCTTCGGGCCCGGCGAGCAGAGCGACGGCGAACTGCACCGCGGGAGGGATGCCCATTTCCAGACTGCGGGCAACGGCATACAGGAAAAAGTGCCTGGAGCGGTCTGGAGAGGGTGGCGGCCGGATTCCCTCGTTTGAAGAGGAGTCATCCACGGACAAGGCGGTTCTCCAGGTGAATGCCCGATGTCATGGCTGGTATCCTTGGGTGTGTTCTCGGAAAAGAAAAATCCTCACCAATCGAGAAACTCGTCTGGTGAGGATTTCTACCGGTGGAGCTGATCGGGTTCGAACCGACGGCCTCCTGAATGCCATTCAGGCGCGCTCCCAAACTGCGCCACAGCCCCATATGGTAGAGTCATTCTACGACGCAGAGTACAAAAAGTCAAGCGTTTTTCTGTAAAATCTCGAAATCTGGGGACGTGATATCGAATGTAAAAATTCGATATCACGTCCCCAGGTTTCCCGGATAATGCCTGGAGTTGCCGTATGGCGAGTCACTTCTTTGGCGCGTGGTCGTGGTGGTCATGCCCCTGGCCGTGATGGGCGCAGGCGGTCTGGGGGGTGACTTCATCGAGTTTGCCGGCCTTGAACTCGGAGATGACCTGCTCGACCGTCGCCTGGCGGCCCATGTACACCTTGATGCCGGCGGCGCGAAGCTTGTTGAGGGCGCCCATGCCGATGCCCCCGACGACGACAGCGTCGAGCCTTTCGCTGCTCAGCGAAGCGAGGGGCTGGCACATGCCGTGGGTGTGCTGGGCATTCTTGTTGATGATGGCACGGGTCGACAGCTTCTCGGTGTCGACGATCAGGAACAGGGGGGCCGAACCGAAATGGCTGTTCACCTGGCTTTGAAGGCCCTTGTCTTCGATGATCGGAATGCAGATGTTCATGGATTCTCCCTGGTGTGATGATGGGATGTCGGATGTGACGGCAACGGGACCGCCTTCGATGCGAAGGGCTTTCCCGAAAACGAGGGCTTCGGCGATCTTGCGGTGCGCCGACTCGATGATGCGACCGAAGGTGGGCCGCGAAACGTGCATCATCCCGGCGGCTTCCTCCTGATACTTTCCCTCGAGATCAGCCAGTTTCAGGGCCTCGAACTCATCGAGGGTCAGCACCAGGAAGTCCAGGTCGCGCGCCGGGATCCCGGCCGGCTTGAACACTCCGGCAACGGGTTTCCCGGATATTTTTCTGCATGAATGCGGCCTGACCATATTTGATCTCCAGAAATGTTATCATATGCTCGAAACGGCGAGCCCGTTCAGCATACCACAATTGACATACAATGGCGACGAGCATATCCAGCGATGTTTCCCTTCCCATCACAACATGCCCCGACCTCAACGATCTGGAATGCCCCGAAATGAGCCTGAATAATATGGTGTGATATAAAAGTTGCTGGAGGGGCGGGTTTGAACCCCGTCCCGAGGCGAACCTGTCAGGAGAACCATGATGAACCCCGAAACATTCGCATTCACACAGATCGGCGTCATTCGCACCCGGTTCACGAAACAGGAGGGAACGCCGATCCAGGCCAGCATGGCAGGCGGGGAGATCGGGACCGTCGAGGTATTCCCTGAGTATGCCGATGGATTGCTCGATATCGGGGGATTCAGTCATCTCCACCTGATCTACGCTTTCCATGAAATCGAAGCCGGCACGTTGCGGGTGAAGCCCTATCTCGACACCGTCGAACATGGCATCTTCGCCACCCGCGCCCCGAAACGGCCAAACCCGGTCGGCCTTTCGGTCGTCCGTCTGCTCGCTGTCCGCGGAAACATTCTCGAGATCGCCGGTGTCGATATGCTCGACGGCACCCCGCTGCTCGATATCAAGCCATATATTCCATCCCTCGACGCCCGCGATACCGACCGGATTGGCTGGTATGCCGGCCGTCTCCGTCAGGAAGGAGTTGTTTTGGCTGACGGAAGATTCGACTCGAAAGAGGAACATTGAAGATGCTCCACGGGAGCCATGTCCCTCGCTGCCTTGGAAATAGACGATCGCTGCGATATCATTTCTTTCAATGAAGCATGTGTTACACCGGCAGATTCTGATCACGCTCACGCTTCTCGTCTTGTGTGCGTTTTTTACGACGCTTGTCGAGACGAGCCGGCTTCATTTTTTTCACGACATCCTTCCGGAGAACGGTGTTCAATACTTCGCGCGATGTGCAGCAAGGTCTCACGACGGACATTTGCAGCAAGCCGTTGCGTTCGACGCCCCGGAGCCATGCCCGTTCAACCGCCTGCTTTCCTTCCTCGAGGCTGCGTCTCATGGTGTAACGCTTTCGAGTATTCTGAAACCGGAATATTCCGGCGCGACTCGGATACAGGTTTTTTCCACTCTCACGGTCGAGCCGGGCGGTGTGCATCGTGCCCGGGCTCCGCCGGTCTGACAGCGCTGCACGAGTTCAACATAGAGCAGTTGATATAATATTCCAGCCGCGCCATTGCGGCGCGGTGAGGGCGATGCCGATCCCAAACGGTTGAACAATGCCCTCGTATGAATGGAAAAGGACAAACTCATGAACACATCATTCTCAACATTGCTGTTGGCCTGCCTTCTGTCAGGGCCGTCCCTGGCGGCTGCAGCGTCTGTCATCGAAGTGTCGAACATTGCCCAGCCGGCTTCCGGCCACGGTTCGGGGATCGATCTGCAGTATGTCGACAAGGCGGCCAGGCCGCAGGACGATTTTGCGCGGCATGTCAACGGTGTATGGATCGATACGACGGAGATTCCGGCCGACAAATCGAGCTGGGGCTCGTTCGAAAAGCTGTATGAAGATACCCAACCGAAGCTGCGGAAGATCGTCGAAGATGCAGCAAAAGAGAGCGGAACGAAACCGGGCTCGGATCTCCAGAAGATTGGCGATTTGTATGAAAGCTTCATGGATGAGGCGAAGCTCGACAAGCTGGGACTGAAGCCGCTCGAAAGGGAACTCGCCAGAATCGACGCCATCCGTTCCAAGGCGGAAATTCCCGCGCTGATCGCTCACCTGAACCGGATCGGCGCAGGCGCGCCCTACACGATTGCCATCCACCAGGATGCCAAAGACTCGACGAAATACGTCGCCGATCTCATGCAGGACGGTCTCGGCCTTCCCGATCGCGATTACTATCTCAAGATGAAAGACGAGAAGCTGAGCAAGGTGCGTGCGAAATACAAGGAGCACATCGAGAAGATGCTGTCCCTGGCGGGGGACAAAGACGCGGCTGCGAACGCTCGTCAGATTATCGTTCTGGAAACGGAACTCGCGAAGGTCCAGTGGACAAAGGTCGAGAATCGCGATCCCGTAAAGACCTACAATCGTGTCGAGTTGAAGGCCCTCGACACGCTGGCGCCCGGCTATGACTGGGGTGCCTATCTCTTCGATACGGGTATTGCGGGCAAAACGGATTACGTTGTCGTCAGCCAGCCGAGCTATCTGACGGGGTTCACCAAGATCCTGCAGGGAAAGCCCCTGCCGGTCTGGAAGGCGTATTTCCGGTGGCATCTGCTCAGCGCGTTTGCCGCGTATCTCTCGAAGCCCTTCGTCGACGAGAACTTCGCGTTCAAGGGAACCGTGCTGACCGGCCAGCCGCAGAACCGCCCCCGGTGGAAGCGCGGCGTTTCCCTCGTTGAAGGAGCCATCGGGGAGAGTCTCGGGAAAATATATGTAAGTCAATACTTTCCGCCCGAGCGCAAGGCTCGCATGGAGAGCCTTGTCAAAAATCTGCTTGAAGCGTATCGCCGCAGTATCGACATCCTGCCCTGGATGAGCCCGGAGACCAAGCGGGCGGCTCAGGAAAAGCTCGCAAAGTTTACCTACAAGATAGGGTATCCGAACAAGTGGCGCGATTATTCCGCGCTCACGATCGACAAGAACGACCTGATCGGCAATGTTCTCAGGGCGAACGAGTTCGAGTATATGCGCGAACTCAACAAACTCGGAAAACCGATCGACCGTGAAGAGTGGGGAATGACGCCCCAGACGGTGAACGCGTATTACAACCCCGAGATGAACGAGATCGTATTCCCTGCGGCGATTCTTCAGCCACCCTTCTTCAACGCCGATGCCGACGATGCGGTCAACTACGGCGCGATTGGCGCGGTCATCGGCCACGAGATCAGCCACGGGTTCGACGACCAGGGCTGCCAGTATGACGGCGACGGCAACCTGCGCGACTGGTGGACGATGGAAGACCATCAGAGCTTCGAGGCTCGCACGAAGCGGCTCGTTGCCCAATACAGCGCCTTCAGCCCGCTTCCGGGATACAACGTGAACGGCGAGCTGACGCTCGGCGAGAACATCGCCGACAACTCTGGTCTGGCGATCGCCTACAAGGCCTACAAGATTTCCCTGCAGGGGAAAGAAGCCCCCGTCGTCGACGGCCTGACGGGCGACCAGCGGTTCTACATGGGCTGGGCGCAGGTCTGGCGCGACAAGACGCGTGACGAGCAGGTGGTTACCAGGCTGAAGAGCGACCCGCACTCACCCGACCGGTTCCGCATCAACGGCACCCTCAAGAATCAGCCGGCCTTCTATGAAGCCTTCAACGTCAAGCCTGGCGACAAGATGTATCTCCCGCCCGAAGAGCGCGTGATCATCTGGTAACAGCCTGACCCGATCGCACCGGAGCGGGAGCCGCTACGGCGCTTTCACGGAAATGACGCCCCGGAGAAGCCCTGCTTCCTCGGGGCGTTATATCAGTTCCGAGGGGAAAGCGCACGGGTTTACAACGGTGTGGCGATAGCAACGAAGCCGGTTTCGGGGGTGTCTGACAGGTGTCGGGTTTGCCAGCCGGTCTGGGCGAGGAGATCGCGCATGCGGGAGGGCGGAGGGAGACGATCGTCTTGGACAGCCCCGCCGGCATCGGCGTGGATGCCGTTGAGGGTTGCGCTGTCTTCCAGATGGGCAAGGACAAGCCGGCCGCCAGTGGGTTGCACCAGATTGCGGGCTCGCTCGAGAAAGGTGCGCCGGTCGGTGAGATGGGGAAAGAATCGGAATGCCAGCACCAGGTCGATCGGCTCGGTGGGGAAGGCTTCGGCCCGTTCGGCATCCGCCAGATACGTTCGCACGGTCCGGAAGCATTTCAGCCGGCGTTGTGCGGCTTCGATCATGTTCCGGCTGGAATCGCAGGAGTGTATCTGCCCGGTTGGCCCGACGCGGGACGCCAGCCGTTCGGTGAAATGGCCGGCGCCGCAACCCGGTTCGAACACCCGATGGCCGTCGAGAGGCCCCAGGAGTTCCCAGAGACGTGCAAGAACTGGTTCCTGATCTGGGCGGACGGCGAAATACTCGGTATCCTCCTCGGCCAGCCGTTCGAAAAAACGGCGTCTGATGTCTGTCATGAGGGTGCCTCCAGCGTTCGTTTCAGGGGAATGGCCGGCAGCATCGGGAGCGCCGCCGAGCAGATCACGATACAGGCGCCGGGAGGCCAGTCCTGCCACAGGGATAGCAGGAGCCCCCCGATCGATGCGACCGCGGCGTAGGCCAGCGTCAGGATAAGCGTTTGCGACAGACTGCTCGTCCGACGTCCCGCCGCGAGGGGCGGGTTCGAGACAAGGCTATACAGCATCAGGCCACCGATGAGATGGAGGGATAGCGTGATCAATATAGCACTGAACAATATCAATAGATATCTTAGTGGCCTGGCTGGCAGACCGCTCAGCCATGCCGTCGCCGGATCGAGCAGGAGAAGCGGCCAAAGGCGTTTGCCGGCCACGAGCAGAAGCAGGACCGCTATGACACCGGTCCAGAGCAGGGCTGTTTCCCTCCACGAGACGAGTAGCAGGCTCCCCCAAAGCAGGGCGAACGCTTCGGCCTGTGCGCCGTCGGTGCGGGCCAGGCCGAGAAATGCAACCCCGAGCGAGACTGTGAATAGCATCGTCGCGAGCTGCTGATCCTCGGCTTCGAGCCAGTCCGCGAGCGGACCCAGGACCACCGCTGACGCGATCGCCGCCGCTGCCGCGCTCCAGATCGGCGAACAGCCGAACCGACTGCTCCAGACGGCGCCAGCGAGAGCTGCATGGGCAAGGGTGACGCCGAGAAACGGCATGCGCAGAGCTGCGAGCAGAAACCCGGCGAGACCGCAACCCAGCCCGCCCCCGATCGCCGCGGCGAACCAGAGGGTCAGCATGGGCGTCGCTCTGCCGGCGCCGGCGACAATGTTCCCCCGTTGAGGTGCCAGAGGTGCGTGATGGTGTCGGGGAACTCCTCGGGATGGTGGCTGGCGGTCAGAACGGTGCGGATGCCGCCGCCCGTTTTCCACCACTCCGCCACGACCCGGCCGGCCAGAGTGCGTCCCTCACGGTCGAGAAAGCTGTCCGCCTCGTCGAGGAGAAGCAGTTCGGGTCGTTGCGTCAGGGCCAGCGCGAGAAGAACGCGCCGTTTCTCGCCCCCCGAAAGGGTGTGAAAACAGCGATGATCGGCATCGGGCAGGCCGAGCCGATCCAGCCATTCGAGGCCGTCACGGTTACCGCTGGATATCGAATCAAATAAATCAATCACGGAAAGAGGAAACGCGACCGCCGGTGGAATTTGCGGAACGTACCCGATGCGCGCACCCCAGAACGGTCGCCACCAGCGACGCCAAAAGCCGTTCGGGCGGCCGCGCCATTCGATTCGGCCCGAAGTGGGCGGCTGGATCCCGGCGATGACGCGCAGCAGACTGGTTTTCCCGGCCCCGTTCGGGCCGAGCAGGCCGATGAACGCGCCCTCCGGGATCTCCGTGGAGATGCCGCCGAAAACCGTCCTGCCGCTACGGGCCAACGAGATTCCGTCGAGGCGCAGCATCAGCGGCGGTCCTCCTCCGAGGAAGGGGTGCCGGCCGCAGGGGAGGATGTTGAAGGGTGTGCGAGAACTCCGGCTTTTTTTACGCCTTCGAAGTTCTGGCGAAGCAACTCGAAATACCCTTCTTCGTCGGCCGTGCGTGGAAAGTTACTCAGCATCACCGGCTCCAGCCCGAGGGCGCGGCTCAGGTCTTCGAGAGCGCGCACGCCCCACTGGAGGTTCCCCATGCAGACGGAAACGGCGTGCTCGCGGCAGCGCTTGCGCATCGCCGAGAGATCGGCGGGTGTCAAACCTTCGAGGGGCTTCCAGGTGGCGACGGGGTCGAGGCCGGCCCAGGCGCAGAATTCACGCTGCATCTCGGCGGCGAGAACCCGCGTTCCCGAAGCTGCGGCCGCCTCGAGACGGAGGAGGGTCGTTTCTGATGCCAGCCGCTCGCGGAACGAGACAAGCCGCCGGCGTGCCTCGTCGTCCGAAAGACCCAGCCGGGCAATTGCGTCCGGTGCGAGGTTCTCCACGAGGTGGATGAATTGCTCCGGTATCGTAAGGGCTCCCGAAGCGGAACAGCAGATGATGGCCGCATCTGCCAGACCTGCCTGCTTCCATTTCTCAGCGAGCGAATGCTGGAACTCGTGATGCAGGACCAGATCGGCCGTTCGCAGTTGCAGAAGTTCCCCGGGCGTGATGTCCGCATGGCCGGGGCATGCGCCCGGCGGGACCAGCACGTGAACGTCGACCTCGGGGCCGGCCAGAATGCGGACGGCAGCGCCGAGCAGCGTGGTTGTGACGACAGCCGATGCCGCCGGAAGCTGTGCCGGGAGGAAAAACAGGAAAAGAAGGACGAAGCTTGTCAGGCGGATGGAACCAGTGGAATCGGATGGGCTGAAGGTGCGGATCATTCATGATTCTCCGGAATTTGCGAGAGATCTTATTCAGATTCATGGGGGGATACTATCATAAAATACCTGAATATGGCACTTTGAATGGTATGATCTAATGGGAGGATATGATAGTATCCAGCAAATCATGGATATAAGGCATAAATATGCCATATCCTGGTTATATTATAAAAGGTGGTATGTAATGACCTTTGCTGTTTCCCTGCCGTTGACGAATGGAAGAATCCCGCGGCGCGCTCTCGGCTGCAGTATCCGGGTGCTGTGGTGCGTCGCGGCCCTCTGGAGCTGTGGGTGCTGCCATTCCGCCTCGGGGGAGGAACAGCCGATCAAACTCGAGAAGATCGTTGTCGAGGCGACCCGCCTTGCGGGAAGTATGGGCTTCACATGGCTGCCAACCAGGCCGGTCGGAGAAACGCCGCACTTTTCTCTTCACGAGATCCTGAACGAGATTCCCGGCATCCACCTGGTGCGGCGAGGGGGGGGATTCGCCGAGACGCAGGATGAGGCCGTCGTCGTTCGCGGCTTCGATGCCAGAAGATATGTTCTCACCCTCAACGATCATCCGATGAACATGGCGGGGGTCATGGGCGGCTCGCGCATCGATTGGGACATCCTGCCCCCTGATATGGCCCGTTCGCTCCTATTCGAGCGTACGCCACACGGCGCTGCTCCCCACGGTTCGGTTGCGGGCTTGATGCGGGTCGAGACATCCTGCCCGGTAAAAACCGAAGGCGGTATCCGTTGGGAAGCCGGACCCTTCGATCTTGAACGGCGGGAGTTCTCGTGGGGTGACCGGAGCGGCGGGCTGGCGTGGCGGATTGATACGGCCGATTCCCGGAGCGATGGCTTTCTGCGCAACCAGAACCGCGAACTGAAACGTGTTGCCGGACGGATGTTCTGGAACGACCCGGCGGGGCGCGACGAACTGGAACTGGGACTGACCCGACTCGAGGAGATCCGGGGTTATGCCGTGGCCAACCGGCCCGGCCTGCCCGGCTATGACCCGTCGAAGCCCGATTCGGACGGGGAGCGGATCATGCCCGGCGACACCGTGGCCAGCGATGGCACGCGATTGTCGCGTAACCTGTCCTTCCTCGACATGACGTGGCGGCATCATGTGGCTGACGGCGCCTGGAGCCTGGGACACAGCCGCAGCGAAGAGAACCGGAGAGACCTTGCCAAAAACGCGGCCGGAAGGATCATCTACGACCGTTCGATCGACAGCGACGACTCGAGCTACTGGTTTCTGAGCCGCGAAGCCGTTTCCTCGTCGGGGCGGTGGAAACTTGGGGCAGACCGGCGATATCTGCGGTATGGCGACGGTGAGTATGCCGTCGCTCCGCCCGCGGCGATGCCCTTGTTTGCCTCACAGAAGATCGACATGGACGGCTTTTTCGGCGAATGGAGCCGCCAGATGAGCGGCGGCGAGCTGTCGCTCGATCTGCGTCATCAGAAATATTCGGCCGACAGGGACGATGCCCGCGCCGCGACCATGCGGCCCATGAAGCGGCGTTCGACCATCCCCGGGATTGCCTGGTCCTGGAAACCATCAGAGGGAAATCGGCATCGCGTATCGGTGCGCAAATTGTGGCGGGCGCCGTCGATGGCCGAATACTACTGGTGGAGCGCGAACTACGCGAACCCCGCCCGGATCGGCTCAGGAAGGGAGCTCGAGCCCGAAAGCGGCCTGGGTGTATCGTGGGATTCCGAATGGGCGCTGGATAAAAGGACGAGCCTCGAGACGGGGGTGTTCGTGAACGATTTGAATGACTATATCCACTTCGTGCATGTGTTTCCTTTTTCCAGCTATAACGTCGACCGTGTGCGGGTCAGGGGGCTCGAATGGCACTGGCGTAGGCAGATCACGGAGACGACGGAACTTCAGATCGGTCACACCTGGCAGGAAACTAAACGAAGAGGCGTCGTTGCGGCCGACAAGCGAAACGGACTTGCGGATGAACTCGATTACCGGCCGCGCCATGTCTGGAACCTGAAAACGGCGCATCACGGCCGATGGTGGGATGCTATGTATACTATAAGATATATAACATCCCAGCGCGTGGCCGTCAGTCCAACGCCGATGAGGCAGGACATCGTGACGCTGAGCCCCTTCGCAGTGCAGGACCTTGAAATCGGCCTGCGATGGACGAAATCCACGCGCCTTGCTGTCCGGATCGACAACCTCGGCGACCGGGAATACGCCGAACAGGCCGGGTACCCGATGCCCGGCCGAACGGTTTCCTTCTCCGTCGAACAGAGCTTCGACTGATTTTATGAACGGGAAACGGCCATCTGAGTGCCGCTTCCTGTGAAGGGGTATCGAGGGGTGGCCTGTCAGGCCGCCCCTCGACACGCTTCAAGCCGGTGAAATGGACATCTGCGAGAAATACTTGACATTATGAGCTTATGCTCATATCATTGTCTTGAGCAACGGCATAGTTGCATGGAACGAACATGACGAATCACGCTGAGAATGTCATTCCGCTTTCACCCAGGCACTGTTCTGACAGAGGTCTGATCGTCGCCGTATCCTGTTCCGAAGGAGTGGGCACGGCGAAGGCACCGGCTCGCGAAGTTCTCTTTATCACCGGTCGTGGAATCGAGAGCGACGGACATGCCGATACAGGGAGGCAGGTGAGCCTGCTCCAGGCCGAGCATGTTGAGGCGTTCAACGCCGTCCACGATCATCGGGCTGGTCCCGGCGACTTTGCCGAGAACGTGCTGACGAGCGGTATCGACCTGAGCCGGCTGCAGCCCGGCGACCGGCTGTGCATCGCCGAAACGGCCGTGCTCGAGGTTGTGCAGGTCGGGAAGGAAATACTGCCGCACCACTACTCGTTCCACGGCTTTCGCCTTCTGCCGACGCTGGGGGTCTTCTGCCGGGTGATCGAGGGCGGTCTGGTTGCGGCCGGAGCGACGATCTCGATCCTCCCGAAGGGCAAACGATGAACGAATCGGCAAAAACCCCGATCGACACGTTCGAGATGGCTCGGGCCGGTTGTCTCGCGGCAGAGGCGAGCGGTTCGCTCGGGAAGCCGTTTGCCGAGCCCTGGTTCGACCCGGCTCCCTGGCGGTTCGATGAAGGAGGTGTCTTGCACGGCACACTCCCCGAAGGTCTTTCCCCCGAGGGGTATCACGATATCGTGCATGGGGGCGCCATTGCAGCGCTGCTCGATGCGGCCATGACTCATTGCCTGTTTGGCCGCGGCGTGATGGGCCTGACGGCCGAAATGCAGGTCAGATATCGGCGGCCGCTTCCGGTCGGTCGGGTGACGCAGGTGCGTGCATCGCTCGAAACCTCGGTTGGTAACCAGGTCTACCGGCTCACCGCAACCGTCTCGGCGGACGGCGAGGTGAAGGCCGAGGCCCGAGGAACGTTCTTTCGCCCCCCCGCCGGCTCGCTGCCCGGGACGGCACAAGCTGCATCTGTGTAGGGGCGGATTTCAAGCCCGCCTCCGTTCGAAAATTATGTATAGGAGGATATATATGCCATATGGTGATGGTACGGGGCCGCATGGAGCTGGACCTATGACCGGTCGGGGGATGGGACCCTGCAGCGGGAATGCCGGAGGCGGCTTCCAGGGGCGCGGTCGCGGAATGGGCCCGTGCGGTGGTGGCTTTGGCTTTGGCCGGGGACGTGGCCTGGGTCGCGGACGGGGCTTCCGGAATGGGGGCGCCCTGGCCGCCGAAGCGGGAACTCCCGCTCAGGCTCAGCCGGCGCTGCCGGTCGAGGCACGGCTCGATATTTTGCAGCGACAGATCGAGACGGTATCCGGCCAGATTGAGGCACTGAGAAACGCATTGAGGCACGAGAACCTCCCTGTGGAGGAGCCGAAGAAGGATCCGGACGCGAAGTGATCCGATCGAAACATCCATGCTGAGATATTCGCAGAAGGTTCTCGATCATTTCCATGCTCCGCGCCATGTCGGCCGGCTCGATGTCTATGACGGCATCAGCCGGCTCGGCGACCCCGATTGCGGCGATTTCCTCGAGGTGACGGTGCGTCTCAGCGCTGACCAGCAGAACATTGCCGCGATCGGATATCTCGTCAAGGGCTGCCCCGCCGCGATCGCCACGTCGAGCATCACGGCCGAGATGGTCTGCGGCAAGGAGATCGAAGAAGCCGCCATGCTGACGGATGCCGCGATCATCGAGGCGCTCGACGGGCTGCCGCCGGGCAAGGAGCACTGCTCCGTTCTCGCGGTGAAGGGGCTCCAGCTCGCTCTCCAGAATGCCGTTCTGCGACATCTGTTCAAACGCGCTGGGATCGTCGACTCCGACGAGGCGTTCGATCGCCTCGTCGAGAGCGGCGGTCTCGAACGATACATTCATACCTGCGACGGCTCGTGCGAGGAAGCACCCGAGACGTGCAGCCAGACGACGGAAGGGGAAAAACCATGTTGATCGCTATATCCGCCCGCGGAGACACATTGGATGCCACAATGGACCCGCGCCTCGGCCGGGCCGAGAGGTTCATCCTGATCGAGAGCGACACCGAAAAAACCTCGATTCTCGAAACGGCTGCCACACAGGCAACGCACGGGGCCGGCATCCAGACGGCGCAGGCGCTTCTCAAGGCCGGCGCGAAAGCCGTCATTTCGGGCGATTGCGGCCCGAAGGCGTTCCAGGTGTTTCAGGCGGCCGGCGTGCCCGTGTATGCGGCGACCGGCGGAACGGTCCGCGACGTGTTCGCCGCCTGGCGCCGGAACGAGCTGCCGGTGATTGGCCAGCCCGGCGCTGCCAAACATGCCTGATGAATAGCATGAACGATACAACTTCCGGAAAGGCCGGCGGCTTCGGCCGCCCGGCCCCCAGGATCGCCGTCGCAAGCGGAAAAGGCGGCACGGGAAAGACGAGCGTCGCAGTCAGTCTCGCCCGGGCGGCCCTCCGGATTGGCCGCCGCGTTCAACTTGTCGATGCCGACGTCGAGGGGCCGAACGCCCATCATTTTCTCGGCCTCGGTGAGCCCGAGACGTTTCCGGTCGAGGCGATGCTGCCGCGCATCGACCCGGCCCGCTGCACCCTGTGCGGCGAGTGCGCCGCGTTCTGCATCTACCAAGCCCTGGCTGTACTCGGCGACCGCGTGATGGTGTTTCCCGACATGTGTCACGGCTGCGAGGGCTGTCGCGTGGTGTGTCCGGTCCAGGCGATCGAGAACGGATCGCAGGAGATCGGCCGCATCATGCACTGGCAAGTTGACGATTTCGAGGTCTGGCAGGGCCGGCTGCACGTCGGCCAGGTGCTCAGCCCAACCCTGATCCGCGAACTGCACCGGCGTGCACGTGAATCGGCTGCTGGCTACGACCTGACCATCGTCGATTCCCCGCCCGGAACCTCATGTCCCATGATGGCTGCCGTGCGCGGCGCGAACCGGCTGGTGCTGGTGACCGAGCCGACGCCGTTCGGGCTGCATGATCTCGAACTGGCGATGGCGGCCGTGCGCCGCATGAAGCTGCCGGTCGAGGTGATCGTCAATCGATCGATCGGCGATGACGCGGCGATCGACGATCTCTGCCGTGCGCGGGCCGTTCCCGTCATCGCCCGGTTTCCCGAAGATCGCACGGTGGCCGCGGCATACGCCGAGGGCCGGCCGATGATCGAGGCCGGCGCCGAGTGGGCGAAACAGTACGATGACCTGCGTCGCCACCTGGAGGGACCATGCTGACCGAATGGGTGATCATCAGCGGAAAAGGCGGAACCGGTAAGACCAGCGTCACGGCGGCTCTCGCGGCTTGGTGCGGCATGTCCGTCCTCACCGATACCGACGTCGACGGCGCAAACCTCGAACTCGTGCTCCAGGCGTGCCAGGTGACCGAGCAGCGGTTCGAGGGGCGGCGGAAGGCCGTCATCAAGCCCTCGCTGTGCCGTGCGTGCGGCAGGTGCGCCGACGAGTGTCGGTTCGACGCCGTGATGCCGGCCGCCATGCGCCCCGACCGGGGCGTCATCATGACGATCGACGCCGACGCGTGCGAGGGCTGCGGCCTGTGCAAGCGCGTCTGCCCGGCCGACGCGATCATCATGAAAAAGACCGTGGGTGGCACCTGGCGCGAGAGCGACACCCCGTGGGGCCGTCTGTTCCACGCCAGACTCGAACCGGGCGGCGAAAACTCGGGCAAACTCGTGGCCCTCTTGCGCAAAAAAGCCCGTGAATACGCTGAAGCCCATGGAATGCCGCTCCTGCTGACCGACGGGCCGCCCGGTTCGGGCTGCCCTGTCATCGCCACCCTGACCGGCGCCAACAAGGTGCTGATTGTCACCGAACCGACCCCGTCGGGACGGTCCGATGCCGAGCGCGTGCTCGATTTGTGCCGGCACTTCCGGCGTCCGGTGTGGCTTGCCATCAACAAATACGACCTGCATGCGGGAATGGCGCAGCAGACCGAGGAGTGGGCCCGCGCCCGCGACGTGCCCGTCGTTGGTCGTCTGCCGTATGACCCGTCCGTTCCCACGGCGATCCGGCGCGGCGTGCCGGTGCCGTCCCTCCCTCCCTCGCCCTGGAGCGAAGCTCTGGCCCGGATGGCGATGGAAATCGGGCTTTCGGCTAAAAATTGAAAATGATGTACATCAAGGAGAATAAATGAAGTCGTCCCACCCAAAGATGTTCGATACGGCATGTATCCATGCGGGGCAGCACCCTGATGAACTGTTCGGCGGCGTCAGCGTGCCGATCTACCAGTCCTCCACCTTCGCGTTCGAGAGCGCCGAGGTCGGCGCCGCCCGATTTTCGGGCCAGAGCGACGGCTACAAATACACGCGGCTCGGGAACCCGACGACGGCGGCTCTCGAAGCCTGCATCGCCGAACTCGAGGGCGGCGGCACCGGCCTTGCCACGGCATCCGGCATGGCGGCCGTCAGCACCGCCTACCTGGCGCTTCTGGGGAACGGCTGCCACATGGTCTCGACCGACTCGGTCTATGGCCCGTCACGAACCCTGGCGGAACGGGAACTTTCGAGGTTCGGCGTCGAAGCCTCGTATGTCGACACTTCGAACCTCGAACACCTGAAAGCGGCGATTCGTCCGAACACGAAGCTCGTCTACCTGGAAACGCCCGCCAACCCGACGCTTTCGATCACCGATATCGCTGAGGCGTCGAAGATCGCTCATGCCGCCGGCGCGGTGGTCGTCGTCGACAACACCTTCTGCAGTCCGATGCTCCAGCGGCCGCTCGACCTGGGCGCCGACATCGTGCTGCACAGCATGACGAAATTCATCAACGGTCACAGCGACGTCGTGGCCGGCATCCTGATCACCCGCAACGCTGAACTCGCGGCCCGCCTGAAGAGCGTCCTCGTGCAGATGGGCGGCACCATCGACCCGCACCAGGCATGGCTCGTGCTGCGCGGCGTGAAGACCTTGCCAATGCGCATGCGAATCGCCCAGGAAAACGCGCAGCGCCTGGCCGATGAGCTGTCGCGCCATCCGCTGATCGCTTCCGTCGCGTATCCCGGTCTGAAATCGCATCCGCAGCACGATCTGGCGACGAAGCAGATGAAGGGGCCGGGCTCGATGATCTCGTTCGAGATGGCCGGCGGCGTCGAAGCCGGCCGTATCCTGATGAACAGCGTCTCGCTCTCGACGCTGGCTGTCTCGCTCGGCGGCATCGAAACGCTCATCCAGCACCCCGCCTGCATGACCCACGCATCCGTACCGCGTGAGACCAGACTTTCGGCCGGCATAACCGACGGGCTGGTCAGGCTCTCGGTCGGCTGTGAGGCTTATGACGACCTCCATCAGGACCTGTTTTCCGCTCTCGATGAAGTGAAACGGCAGTGTTCCGGGGAGGAACAACAGGCCCGCTTCAAGGTAAACGTATAAATACAAGGAGATATATCATGAAGATCGCCATTCCCGTCGCCGAAGGCAAGTTGACCGAACATTTCGGCCATTGTGAAGAGTTCGCATTTTTCGACGTCGACGACGTCGCCCGCGCCATTCTCGGCGAGACCCGCCTCCAGCCCCCTCCTCACGAACCCGGCGTCCTGCCCCGCTGGCTGGTCTCGAACAAGGCCACCGTCGCGATCGTCGGCGGCATGGGCATGCGCGCCCGCCAGATGCTCGAAGAGAGCGGGGTCAAGGTCGTGATGGGCGCCCCCAGCCTGCCGCCGGCCGAGATTGTGCGCCAGTACCTCGCCGGCACCCTTGTCGTTGGCGATAACACGTGCAATCATGGACCCGACCACGTCTGCACCGACACGCACGGCCACGGCCAGGCCCATGGCCACACCCACCAGCACGGCCACGGCCCCGCCTCGCGCAAGGGCGGCTGCTGAGGCATGCAAAACCACTCATCCCGGCTGGCCCATGGTCTGCCGGGAGAAACCTCTGAAGGCGGTTGCACCGTTGCATTCTTCCAGGAGGATGCGCATATCGTCCAATCCAACGATGATTCAAAGAACGAGGATGGGAATACCGGTGCCACCAGCAGTCATCATCGCGTAGAACGCGGGAGACACACATATGACCGCATCGAATTGCAGCAGTTGTTCCGATACCACCTGTTCCTCAAAAACGCGGAATCCTGATGAGTCGGCCGATGATTTCCTCCGGCGGCAACGGCTTCAGGGAAACCTGTGCCGGATCAAACACATCTTCTTCGTGCTTTCCGGCAAGGGCGGGGTCGGCAAGAGCACCGTTGCCGCGAATCTCGCGCTCTCGCTGGGCATGAACGGGTACAGCGCCGGTCTGCTCGACATCGACCTGCACGGCCCGTCGATTCCGACGATGCTCGGCCTCGCCGATGTACGCGCCGAGTCTGCGGGAAACGGGCTGATCAAGCCGGTTGAACTGACATCGGTCGTCAAGGTGATGTCAGTTGCCTTCCTGCTGCAGGGAAACGACGACGCCGTGATCTGGCGCGGTCCGATGAAGGCTGGGGTTATCGAACAGCTGGTGGCCGACGTCGACTGGGGCCCGCTCGATGCACTGGTTGTCGACTGCCCGCCCGGCACCGGGGATGAGCCGCTCAGCATCGTGCAGACCGTCGGAAAGGCCGACGGGGCGATCATCGTCACGACCCCGCAACAGGTCGCCACCGCCGACGTCCGTCGCTCGATCAGCTTTTGCCACCGCCTCGATCTGCCCGTGCTGGGCGTGATCGAGAACATGTCCGGCTTCGTCTGCCCTCATTGCAACGAAACGACCGAGATCTTCAGCAAAGGAGGCGGCGAAACGATGGCCGCCGACATGGGCGTGCCGTTCCTTGGCCGGATCCCGATTGATCCCGAACTGATGGGGGCAGGCGATCGGGGCGTGCCGTATGTCCAGCGATTCTCGGAGCGGCCGGCTGCAAAAGCCTTTTCCAAGGCTATTCTGCCGTTGATAGGCCGGATGGGCGACACCGTCGCGGGCCAGGAAGAAGCCTGAGATGCTGAACGGTATTGTCATCGTCGATCTTGCCGGTTTTGTGCTGCTGCTTCTGGTGGCCCTCACCGGAGGCATCATCAAATGGCATCTTCCGCCCGGCTCGGGACATGGCGGTCACGGCCTGGGCCGCGGGTTTGGCCATGGATACGGTCACGGCCATGATATCGGCCTCGACGACGGTTTCGGCCCGAAACTGCTCTGGGGAATGGACCGGCACGAATGGGGCGACATTCACTTCTGGCTTTCCGTCGCCTTTTTCGCCATGATCGCGATTCATCTGTATCAACACCGCTTCTGGCTCAGGGCCTGCCTGAGCCGGGGCGGCACCTGTCCGACCGGCCAGAGCGTCTGATGCTTCGCCCCCGTCGAAAGCGGCACTGCAATCTTCGGATGAAAGGAACCAGAAAATGACCGTGAAACCAGAGACCCTGAAAACAGCATGGCAAAAGCGAGACGGGCCGCTCGTGCTGACGACCGTCGATACCGATGGAATGCCGAACGCGGTCTATGTCATGTCCGTGAAGCTCCATCCAGATGGTCGCATCGCCATCGCCGACAACAAATTTCACAAGACCCGGTCCAACATCCAAAACGGCAGCAGGGGCTCGCTTTTGTTCAGCGCGAAAGACCGCTCGGCGTATCAGGCCAAGGGAGCGATCGAATACGTTACATCCGGACCGATATACGACGACATGCTGACGTGGGTCGAAGCCCGGTTCGCCCGTGTGGCGGTCGCCGTCCTGCACGTTGAACATCTCTATTCGGGAGCCGAAAATTTGGCCTGAAACGCCGGCATGCGTAAAAGAAAGCGATGAAAAAAATATCACATACTATATATGAGGCGTTGCGGGAGACCGCCTGCGCGAAGACCATCGGGGATGTCCGCATGGGATTGGGGTATTCGGCAGTGCGCCTGTCGAGCGGGGAGATCGGATTGTGCTGGACTCCCAAGGAGGGGAACCGCTGCTGTCAGCAGTTTCCCGAGGCCGGAACGCTCGCCGGACGGCCGGCCAACGACCTGCTCGAGGGAATAGCCCACCCGGGTTCGCCCTTGAAGCGAATGCTCGGGGTGGCTACGGCAAACACCCTCGGCTTGTCACTGCCGCAGGCGCCCTCACTCGGCGGCGACATCCTTTCGATCCTGGCCCTGAAACCGACCGATCACCTGGTCATGGTCGGTCACTTCGGGCCACTGATCCCGGAAATCCGCCGAACGGCCTGCAGGCTGGATATCATCGAAGCCGACCCCTCGGAGGGGGAGCTGGATCGTGAACAAGGCTTGGCTGCGCTGCAGCAGTGTACCGTGGCGATCATCACGGCGACGACGCTAGTCACCGGAGGTCTCGACGAATACCTGGCGGCGCTGGGTTCCGTGCGCGCCGCCGTCCTGCTCGGCCCGTCGGTTCCTCTGTTCCCAAACGTGTTTCGTGGAACGGGCCTGACACACCTGGCGGGGTCGCGCGTGCGCGACGGGGAGCGTGTTCTGCGGATCGTCTCGGAAGGCGGCGGAACGCCGATGCTCAAGCCTTGTCTCGAAGCCGTCGTCGTTCCGGTTCAGCAGGCGTGAGAGGTACGAACATGGCGAATCGATCGGCTATGAGTGTTCTCGACGAAGAGGTTTTCGAGAACCGGCGACGGTATGAGAACCGGCGGGAACTCTACCGGAGCTTCGGTTACGACATCGAACGGGAGCGGGAGTTCATTCTCGGCATCGTCCGGCCCGTGACGGGGCCTGTTCTCGAGATCGGCACCGGCAAGGGCTACATGACGGTGGCGATTGCCCGGGCAGGGTACCGGCTGACCTCCGTCGATCTGTCGGTCGAGGATCAGCGCATGGCGTTGCTCAACCTGAGATACGACGGATGTGCCGACCGGGCGACGCTCGAAATCGCTGATGCCGAGCACCTGCCGTATGTGTCGGCGTCTTTCGACCTGGTGATCACCGTGAATGTCCTTCATCACCTCGCTCGGCCCCGAGACGTGTATGAGGAAATGACCAGGGTGATGGCGTCCTCGGGGCGGATCGTCGTGAGTGATTTCAGCACGTATGGCCTGGAAGTGATGGACCGGATTCTGCAAAGCGAGGGGCGCCGGCACGACGTGGGTTCCGGAAGCCTGATGGAAATGCGGGAATGGCTGCTCGCCGACGGCTTCAAGGTCGGTCTCCATCGGACCAGGATTCAGGATACGATCGTCGGGGTGCGATGAACGATGTCAGTACCGTTGAAGATCACGATTCTCGTCGATGACAAGGCCGCGGAAGGGCTGGTGGCCGAGCATGGTCTCGCGTTCTGGATCGAGTTCGGGAGGGCGAAACTGTTGTTCGACACCGGCCAGGGGCCGGCCCTGGAAGCCAATGCCCGAACGCTTGGCATCGATCTTTCCACGGCTGACATGGTGGCCCTGAGTCATGGCCATTACGACCATACGGGCGGGTTGCCGCTCGCTTTCGAGCGGATTCCCGATGCCCGGTTGCACTGTCACCCGGCGGTGATTAAACCGCGATACAGCATTCGGGACGGTGTGGCAAAGGCGGTCGGCATGCCGGAAACCGCGCGAAAAGCGGTTGATCAGGTGACGGGGCTCCGACGGGCGTTCGAAAATCGGCCGGTTTTGTGGTCCAAAGATGTTGGATTGACAGGGCCGATTCCCCGGAAAACGGCTTTTGAAACGACCGGCGGCCCTTTCTCCCTCGATCAGCAGGGAACACAGCCCGATCCCATAGAGGACGACCAGGCACTCTGGGTGCGAACCCCCGAAGGCATTGTCGTCGTGACCGGTTGCTGCCATTCTGGATTGATCAACACCCTCTCGTGTGTACGCGAACTGGCGGGAGACGGTCCCATCCTGGCCATTGTCGGCGGGTTCCACCTGCTGAATGCCGATGCAGACAGACTTGAGAAGACGATCAAGTTGCTGCGCGAATTCCGGCCTGGGCAGCTGATTCCCACGCACTGCACGGGTGACGGTGCCGTCGCGGCGCTGGGCGCGGCCTTCGGTGTCATGGTTGCTCCGGGCAAGGCTGGAGATAGGTTTCAGTGGTGACAGGCTGTTTCCTGGGGGTGTCGATGACCCGCACGGAAGGAATCGCGGGTTAGGACAGCAGGTAGAGGCCAAACAGGGCTGCCAGCGCGAACCGATACCAAGCGAACGGCGTCAGGCGGGTGCGGCCGAGGAAGCGCATGAAGCTGACAACGGCGAGCCAGGCCACCACGAACGAGACGAAAAAGCCGATGGCGAAGACACCCGCGTCGCTCATCGACAGCAGGTCGCGGCTCGACCAGAGGTCCTTGCCCGTCGCGGCGACCATCATCGGAATGGCGAGCAGGAACGAAAACTCCGCCGCGGGCACGTGAGACACACCGAACAGAAGGCCGCCGGCAATCGTCGCGCCGGCTCTGGAAAAGCCCGGCCACAGCGAGAGGCACTGGCAGACGCCGATTCCCAGCGCTTGCTTCCAGGTCATCTCGTCGACTGTTATTGCCCGCACCTGGGGTTGATATCGTTCGGCCAGGATCAGATAGATGCCGCCGATGACGAGACCGACCAGGACGGTTATCGGCGAGAAGAGATACAGCTTGATTCTCTTGTGGAACAGCAGGCCGAGAACGACGGCTGGAACCATCGCCAGTGCAATGTGCCACAGGGTCAGCCGGTTGCTTGTCCACGGCAGATCGCGCCATCGCCGCAACATGTCGATGATGCGGGTTCGGTAGAGAATGGCAACGGCGAGAATCGCGCCGAGCTGGATGAACACCTCGAAGGTGTCAGCCTTCTCGCCCGTGAAGCCCAGCAGATGTGCCGAGAGAATGAGGTGTCCTGTCGAACTGACCGGCAGAAACTCGGTCAGCCCTTCGACGATTCCCTGAATGACGGCAATGAGGTGGATGTTCATGCGGCTTCCTCCATGGATGCAACAGGGCAAAGGTGGCGATCACCTTACACGAAATCCGGGCGAAGGAAAACCCCCCTTCAACTCAACTCGTGCCGATAAGAGCGATCAAACATCAGCGTTTCAGCTGGGAAATAGAATAATACACATAAATATAATAATGATTCGGGGCGCCATGCCGTAGCGGTCAGTTGGTGGGCGTTTGCCTTGGCACCGTTCATGCCGCAGGCAGACGGGATCGACATTCGCGAGGCAGAGATCGGAACTCCTGCTTTGGAACAAGGTGGTTGCAAAGAAGGGGGGATATCACGGAATTGTTCTTTCGCTCAATTTGAACAAGGGTTTGACGAGGATGATCCAGAGAGATAGAATATGCAAACGGGCAAATGCTCGGAATGATGTCGCAGGTTGACCGATATGCCGGGATTCTGCGTGGTGAAAGTGATGTTCATGAAGCGCGAATGGTGGAAATCGGTTGCGGTTCTCTGCCTGATTCTTCAGGTCGGATTTCTTGCCGCCGGGTTGCTGCATTTCACCCGCAGCGGATGCCACGATAACCATCTTGAGAACTGCGAACATCTCCGTTCCGGCTTCCCACATGCGCATGTGGTATCCCCTCATAAGGGGGGAGAGGGACACGAAGCAACGCTGTGCCGCCCTTGCTGCGCGATACCGGAGGGCGCCGAGACGAGCAAGCCTTTCCGATGGGCGATGTCCGGGAACGTCGTTCCCTGCCCGTCCGAACACTGTCTGATCTGTTCGCTCTCCGATCTGGTGTGTTCGAGCGATGTCGAATCGACGGGTGAACCACTGGGGGACATCTTCTCCGTCCGTCGTTCGGCGGACGTTCATTGTTTTTATGACCTTCAAGGCGTTTTTCGGCCATGCCTGCCACGTGGCCCTCCCGTTGTGAGCTGAATCCTCGGTTTTCGGAATTTCCGCAGACCGCCGACAGCCTGTCGGCGATTCAGTCCATGATGGGAGAATCATGTGAGATATATATCTATTGCCTTTTGTCTGCTCGTTTTCGCTTTCGCGCCCTGTTTGCAAACCACATGCGCGGCGAAAGCCGTTTCGAATGACGATGTTGCGGCTCTGCGCGAAGAGATTGCCGGCCTGCGGTCGGAGATGTCGGCGATGCGTAACAAGTACGAAATGACCATCGCGCGGCTCGAGGAACAGGTGAATCGGCTTGGCTCCGGCGGTTTCGAACTGGCCGGTCCGGCGGCAGTTTCCGGGCATGTTTTAGCAACACCGGTCGATGAGAAGGAACGGCTTCGGCTCGTGGCAGCGGGCGCTCTTGGATCGGCCGCTCAGGAATCGTCCGCCGTGTCTGCCACATCGGCGCAGTCGGTCACGTTCAAGGCTGGCGAGCTGGGTCAGCAGGCGCTGAATCCTGAGATCAGCATGACCGGTGACGTCATCGCCCAGTTCCGTTCCCAGGATGACGTGCGCGAAAATGCCCGTGGCACGTTCCGCTCGCTCGGCGTTCATGGCGAATGCTATCTCGATCCGGATACCCGGTTCAAAGCCTCTTTTCCCATCCAAGAGGAAGGGACGGAAATTTGCGAAGCTTACATCACCCGTGTCGGGTTCTCGAAAAATCTCAATCTGACGCTGGGCAAGTTCCATCAGCAGTTCGGCGTCGTGGGTCGATGGCACCAACACGCCCTCGACCAGGTGGATTTCCCGCTCGCTCTCCGGCGTCTTTTCGGCGGTCCGCTGGAGCAGATCGGCGTTTCGTTTGACTGGCAGCTGCCGGCTGGCAGGGGCATGGGCCGGGAACTCACGTTGCAGCTCACCCATGCAAACAACGATGCGCTTTTCGCCGAGAATAGCAGGGGCGTTCCCTGTGTCCTGACGCATTATAAACAGTTCAAGGATTTGGATGCTTCGACTTACCTTGAATGGGGTGTCACCGGCATGGCTGGCACCAACGACCGCTGGTCGGTGGGTGCTGCGCCGGCGATCTCCATCCGCGACGAGTCCAGGCCGACCTATGCCCTGGGGTTCGATCTGACCCGCCTGTGGGAGCCCACGGACCGGATGCGGTATCGCAACTTCTGCTGGCGCACCGAGGGATATTATCTCGCACGCGATATCATCACGGCGGCGGGAGACCGCGATACGGCACGCGCCTGGGGCGCCTATACCAACCTTCACTGGAAACTGAACCGGATTCTCGAGTCCGGTATCCGGCTCGACTATTACCGGCCCGACTCCAAACCCTATGCCGACGTTGGTACGCCGACGGAGCTGTATCCAGGCGCTCTGCACATGGTGCCGGGACGAGATCCCTACGAGTTTCAGGTCAGCCCCTACTGGACGTGGAACCAAAGCCCCTGGGTGCATTACAGGCTCGAATTCGACTACCGCAAGGGTCACAACATGGAACAGGACGACCGGCGCATCACCCTGCAGTGCATCTGGGCTGGCGGCCCGCATCTGCATGATCGTTACTGAAATCAGGTGAAAATATGAAGAAGAATGTATTAGTCAATATATTTATTGTCATCTCTCTGTGGGCGGCGATCGTGCCTCTCCATGCCGCAAGAGGAACGGAAAACGGGGAACGTCCTCTGCGCGTCGTCACGACGATTCCCGATTATGCCGACTTTGCAAGCAGGTTGGGCGGGGAGCATGTCGTCGTGTCGCATATCGTCCAGGGAGACCAGGATGCCCATTTCATCCGGCCGAAGCCCTCATTCGTCCAGATGCTGCGCGAAGCCGACCTGCTCATTGCGACGGGCCTCGATCTCGAAATGTGGCTGCCCACCGCCGTCGACAAATCAGGCAATCCCCGCATTCGGAGCGAGGCGGTCGGCTACGTGGCGGCCGCCCAGGGGGTTCGGATGAAGGATATTCCGACCGTCCTGTCACGCAGTGAGGGAGGGCTTCACATCTATGGGAACCCTCACATCACCGTGAGCCCTCTCAATATGCTTCGCGTCGCCGAGAACATCGAGATCGGTCTTGAAAAGAACGCTCCGACTCATGCACAGGAGTTTCGGAACCGGCTGAACCAGCTTAAGGCTGAATTATATAAGAGGCTTTATGGATCTGAGCTGGTTGAGGTGCTTGGCGGCGAAACCCTGGTGAAACTCCATCAGGAAGGCAAACTGTACGACTTTCTGAAGCAGAATACCTTCGAAGGTAAGCCCCTGACCAACCTGCTGGGCGGCTGGACGGGCAGGATGTTGCCGCTGCGCGGCCTTGCCATCGTGACCTATCACAAGAACTGGGTCTACTTCTGCGACGATTTCGGCCTTGTTCAGGTTGATACCATCGAACCAAAACCCGGCATTCCGCCTTCTCCGAAACACACCAAAGAGCTGGAGGAGCGGATGCGCCGCGACGGCGTCAAGGTCATGCTGTCCGTCAACTACTTCGACGAACAGACCGTCAAATCGATTGCCGAGGCGACCGGGGCGACATACCGCATGGTTCCTTACTACGTAGGCGGTTCGGCCGGCGTGGGGGACTACTTCTGTCTCGTCGACCACTGGGTCGAGGCGCTCGTGACGATGGCCGCCGAGGCTGGTTGGAAGGGAGAGGGGCGATGACGGAAACGACCGACGCGGCGAGGGGCGATTCCCTCCCCGTCATCAGTTGTCGCGGGGTGTGCGTTGGCTACGACCAGGAGCTGGTTCTCGCCAACATCGATCTCGAGATTCCGCGAGGGGCCTTCGTGCCGTTCGTCGGCCCGAACGGTGCGGGCAAAACCACGCTTCTTCGCGCGATCCTGGGACTTGTGCCGCTGCGTGCCGGAACGATCGAGACGCCGTTCGACACCGTGCCTGCCGGGTTCGTTCCCCAGCATCAGAGCATCGACTTGCTGTTTCCCGTCGTCACGCGCGATATCGTCATGATGGGGTTGTACCCGCGCCTGGGCTGGTGGGGGCGGCCTTCTCCGGCCGACCGGGAACAGATCGACCGGCTGCTGGTGCGGTTCAATCTGTCCGCTCACTCGATGAAGCCATTCCATGAACTTTCGGGTGGGATGCGGCAGAAGGTGCTCATCGCCCGGGCGCTGGTGACGGGGGCTGACGTGCTCGTGATGGACGAGCCAACGACCATGCTCGATGCCGATTCCGAACATGAAGTCATTCATCTTCTCCATGAGCTGGCGACCAAAGATGGAAAAACTGTGGTTCCTCGCTATTTTACGTGGGTAGACCAAAATTTAGCTTTCCAGCAATCAG